>JANQQD010000188.1 GCA_028285185.1 Anaerolineae bacterium
CTTGCCGTTGCCCCAAAGCTGACGCAAAAGCGACACTCGCTCATCCGTCCACGTCATCGCGACACCTCCTTAATGACACAATCCTGTAAATGGTGCGTCGAAATCATGACGCATGCCATATTTCGTGCTCACATGCCTATCACCATACAACATCCTCGAACTGACAGGTAGCCTTTCGATGATCCACGGCACTGAATTCTGTGGATGGAACCACCCAAAAACCGCGTGAACAGCTGTGGATAAGTCCGCCGATTGCGACCGGAACGCCAAGCAATATGCGGGCTCCGGCCGCCGGCGTCCGCGCAGGCCCTATTGGATCTCGCGGATCGTGCCCTGCACGGTGTCGATCTCGACCACCACCTCGCGGAAATCGACGGTCATCGCACTGACGCGGTAGATCTGGCCGATCCGCTCGATCCGGTCATATCGCGCGTAGCCGCGCGCCGACAAGGCGTTCAGCAGATCGCTGATCGGCATTTCGCCAAGATCCTGATTGCTCGCTTCGCCCGCACGTGGATTTGAGTCACCGATCTGATCGATCGGCACACCGTCGATCGCGTCTTGAGCAACGGCCAATCCGGGTATCGAAACGGCCAACATGGCCGCCATGGCTGTGGCTGCGTGTCTTTTCATCTCAGTTCCTCCTCTGTCGACCGTGTTCGGTGCCTGCTAGCGGCTGAGTTCCCGCATGGCTGCGTCCAACCCCTCGAGGGTTAGGCCAAACATCCGACCGCCCATGATCTGCCGGATCATCGGTATTGAGCTGTAGTACTGCCAATGCGCCTCAGGCGTCGGGTTCAACCACACCGCCTTGGGATAGGTGTCGGTGATGCGGGTCATCCACACCTCGCCGGCCTCTTCGTTCCAATGCTCGACACTGCCGCCTGGGACTGCCAGCTCATAGGGGCTCATCGCTGCATCACCGACAAAGATGGCTCGGTAGTCATGCGGAAAGGTGCGCAGAACCTCCCATGTGGAGATCCGCTCGTCGAAGCGCCGGCGGTTGTCGCGCCACACACCCTCATAGAGGCAGTTGTGGAAGTAGAAGTATTCAAGATGCTTGAATTCGCTGCGCGCCGCCGAGAACAGCTCTTCCATCGTCCGGACGTACATGTCCATCGACCCGCCGACATCAAGGAACAACAGCACCTTGACGGCGTTATGGCGTTCCGGCCGCATGCGGATATCCAGATGTCCGGCCTGCCGGGCGGTGGCACCGATCGTCCCCGGCAGGTCCAGTTCGTTGGCTGCCCCTTCACGGGCGAACTTTCGTAACCGCCGAAGAGCGACCTTTATGTTCCGCGTACCAAGTTCAACCGTGTCATCAAGGTTCCGGAACTCCCGGCGATCCCAGACTTTGACGGCCCGCCTGTTGCGCGACTCCTCCTGCCCTATGCGCACACCTTCCGGGTTGTAACCATAGGCGCCATAAGGCGACGTGCCCGATGTCCCGATCCATTTGTTGCCGCCCTGATGGCGGCCGCGCTGTTCCTCCAGCCGCTGGCGCAGGGTCTCCATCAGCTTGTCCCAGCCGCCCATCGCCTCGATCTGCTGCTTTTCCTCTTCCGTGAGGTAAAGCTCGGCCTGACGGCGCAACCACTCTTCGGGGATGTCCGCCGCCAGTTCACCGGCATCGGCCTCAGGCTCCAGTCCCTTGAACACGGCAGCAAAGACACGGTCAAATTTGTCGAGATTGCGTTCGTCCTTCACCAGGCATGCGCGTGACAAATAGTAGAAGTCATCCACGCTGCATGAGGCGACGCGCCGGTCCATGGCATCCATCAGGGTCAGGTATTCTTTCAGCGACACCGGCAGCTTTGCCGCGCGCAGGCCCAGAAACAGGCTGGGGAACATCTCCCGTCACCCCACTCAGCGGCTCGCGCGCCGGTGCATGAACGCCAGTCTCTCGAACAAGTGCACGTCCTGCTCGTTCTTCAAGAGAGCACCATGCAGGGGAGGTATGACTTTTTTGGGGTCGCGCGCCCTCAGCGTCTCCGCCGAGACGTCTTCGGCCAGCAGAAGCTTGATCCAGTCCAGCAGCTCTGATGTCGAAGGCCGCTTCTTGATGCCGGGAACATCGCGCACCTCGTAGAACAGGCCCAGCGCCTCGCTCAACAGCCCGCGCTTCAGGCCGGGGAAGTGAACCTCGATGATCGCCGCCATCGTGTCGGCATCGGGAAACCGGATGTAGTGGAAGAAGCAGCGCCGAAGAAACGCGTCCGGCAGCTCTTTCTCATTGTTCGAGGTGATGATGACGATGGGCCGGTGCAGCGTGCGTATCCGCTCCTGCGTCTCATAGACGTGGAACTCCATGCGATCGAGTTCCAGCAGCAGGTCGTTGGGAAACTCGATATCGGCCTTGTCGATCTCATCGATCAACAGCACCGGGCGGTCAGGGGCAGTGAACGCCTCCCACAGCTTGCCGCGGACGATGTAGTTGGCGATGTCGTGCACCCGCGGGTCGCCCAGCTGGCTATCCCGCAGCCGCGCCACGGCATCGTATTCGTAGAGCCCCTGCTGCGCCTTGGTCGTGGACTTGATGTGCCATTCGATCAGCGGCGCGCCAACGGCCGCCGCCACCTCATGCGCCAGGATGGTCTTGCCGGTCCCCGGTTCGCCCTTGACCAGCAGCGGCCGTTCCAGGGTGATGGCCGCATTGACCGCGACCCGCAGATCTTCCGTGGCGATATAGCCCGCCGTGCCTTCGAAACGCGCGGCCATGCCTGGCTGCCCCCATTGTTGCCTCAGGTAAGGGCGCGTTCGACCGCGCCAATGGCCGCTTCGGCCTCCCCGCCCAGCGGCCCGCCCGCCTGCGCAAGGTCGGGGCGCCCGCCACCGCCCCTTCCGCCCAGCGTTTCCGCACCTGCCCGCACCAAGGTACGGGCGTCGATGCGGCCGGCAAGATCCTCCGTCACGCCGACCACGATTGAGGCCTTGCCTTCCGCCACGCTGACCAGTGCCACCACGCCGGAACCGATCTGCCGCTTCAGATCGTCCACCATGGGCTTCAACTCGCGCGGCGGCACATCTTCCAGCACACGGCCGGCGAACGAAATGCCGTCGACATGCTTGACCGTCGCCCCTTCCGACGCCGCACCGCCGCTCGCGAGCTTGCGGCGCAGATCGGTGATCTCGCGCTCCAGCCGGCGCCGGTCTTCAATCAGCGCAGCAACCCGCTGCGGCAACTCGCCCGCGCCTGTCTTCAGGACGGCCGCCGCCTCTTCCAGCAGGGTCTCCCGCGCAGCGCCATAGTCCACCGCAGCGGCCCCAGTAACCGCCTCGATGCGGCGCACGCCGGCCGCCACCGCGGTCTCGCCGATGATCTTGAACGTCCCGATATCGCCGGTGCGCCGCACATGCGTGCCGCCGCACAGTTCCATCGAATAGGGCCGGTTGCCCTCCAGCCCCCCCATGGAGACGACGCGGACCGTCTCGCCATACTTTTCGCCGAACAGGGCCATTGCGCCGGCTTCAACCGCCTCCTCCGGCGTCATCAGGCGGGTCGAGACCTCCGTATTGCCGCGGATCCGGCGATTGACCTCCGCCTCGACGTCGCGAATCTCGTCGGGCTCCAGCGCCCGCGGCTGGCTGATGTCGAAACGCAGACGATCCTCGG
The DNA here is from genome assembly GCA_028285185.1 of Anaerolineae bacterium. Taxonomy (GTDB): domain Bacteria; phylum Pseudomonadota; class Alphaproteobacteria; order DSM-16000; family Inquilinaceae; genus JACKIG01. The sequence goes on from JANQQD010000188.1 coordinate 3,617, forward strand.
CCACCAGCGAGCCCTTCTGCGTCACATGGGCCCCGAGCGCCCGCCGCAGGGCCTCATGCAGCAGATGCGTGGCGGAGTGGTTGGCGCGAATGGCGCCGCGCCGCTCACCGTCGACGTCCAGCGACACACTCTCGCCGACCGCCAACGTCCCCTCGCCGACCCGGCCGACATGCAGCCTGAGATCGCCGACCCGCTTCTGCACATCGGCCACGTCAGCCGCACCTGCCGGACCGCGGATCCGACCCCGGTCGCCGATCTGGCCGCCGCTTTCGGCATAAAACGGCGTCTGGTTGACGACGACCGTCACCTCGTCACCGGCAACGGCCCGCTCAACCTCTTTGCCAGCAACGACGAGAGCCGACACCACGCCCTCAGCCTGCTCCGTCTCGTAACCGAGAAACTCCGTCGCACCGACGCGGTCGCGCAGCTCGAACCACAGCGTATCAGTCGCGGCCTCGCCAGAGCCTGCCCAGCTGCGCCGCGCCTCCGCCTTCTGGCGCTCCATCGCCGCGGCGAACCCGTCTTCATCGGCCGTGCGCCCGAGTCCGCGCAGAACGTCCTGGGTGAGGTCCAGCGGGAAGCCATAGGTGTCGTAGAGGACGAAGGCGGCTTCGCCCGGCAACGCCTCTCCGGGCGCCAGCCTGTCCACATCATCCATCAGCCGCTTCAGGCCACGGTCCAGCGTCGCCTTGAACCGGGTTTCCTCAAGCTTCAGCGTCTCCGTGATCAGCGGCTGCGCCCGCACCAGCTCCGGAAACGCCGCCCCCATCTGCGTGACGAGCGCCGGCACCATGCGCCACATCACCGGGTCGCGCGCGCCGATCATGTGAATGTGTCGCATCGCGCGGCGCATGATCCGGCGCAGCACGTAGCCGCGGCCTTCGTTGGACGGTAACACGCCGTCGGCGATCAGGAACGACGACGAGCGCAGATGATCGGCGATGACGCGGTGCGACACGGCGTGCGGTCCATCGGCGGCCACGCCCGTGACCTCGGCCGACGCTTCGATCAACGTCCGCATCAGGTCGATGTCGTAGTTGTCGTGTTTGCCCTGAAGAACGGCGGTCAGCCGTTCCAGGCCCATGCCCGTGTCGATCGACGGCTTCGGCAGGTCGACCCGGTTGCCCGGCCCAAGCTGCTCATACTGCATAAAGACGAGGTTCCAGATCTCGATGAACCGATCGCCATCCTCATCCGGACTACCGGGCGGTCCGCCCGGAATCTCGGGCCCGTGATCGTAGAAGATCTCCGAACAGGGACCGCAGGGACCCGTGTCTCCCATCGCCCAGAAATTGTCCGAGGTCGCAATCCGCAGAATTCGGCTCTCCGGCAACCCCGCGATCTTCTTCCACAAATCGAATGCTTGGTCGTCCTCAGCGTAGACCGTCACCAGAAGCCGGTCGGCGGCAAGACCAAAGTCCTTCGTCACCAGCTGCCAGGCCAGCTCGATCGCGCCTTCCTTGAAATAGTCGCCAAACGAGAAGTTCCCGAGCATCTCGAAGAAGGTGTGATGCCGCGCGGTGTAACCGACATTCTCCAGATCGTTGTGCTTGCCGCCGGCCCGCACGCATTTCTGCGAGGTGACCGCGCGCGAATAGTTCCGTGTCTCCGCACCGGTAAACACGTTCTTGAACTGGACCATGCCAGCATTCGTGAACAGCAATGTGGGATCGTTGCGCGGCACCAACGGGCCCGAGGCCACCGGCTCGTGCCCGTTGCGCGCAAAGAATTCAAGGAACGCGCTGCGGATTTCGTTTGTCGTGGGCATGGCCCTGAATCTCGTTGCCCCGCGGGCGGACGAAGCCATGCA
>JANQQD010000196.1 GCA_028285185.1 Anaerolineae bacterium
CATATTCACTTGTCCCACAACCACAACGGCGCCCTGTCCCTCGGACGGGGGCGCCGATGCGAGGCCGGGTGTATACGCCCGCGGTCAGACCCTGTCAAACCCTTTATGACGGATTCTTTTCGCCCAAGCATTTCTATTTAAGAGTGTGTTAACGCTTGAGCTTGAGACTCAACACTATCCATCAACTCCTTTCATTGCTGGGCAATCTTCGTTGACACCATGACCTGCCTTCACCCATCCTTAGCCTTGATTCGCATGTTTTCCAGTTGGCCGACCGCCAGCGTGACGGACGGCTCCGACAGCCGGGGGAGGCTGTGTTCGTGACGATAAAAGGAGCCCGTGTCGCCCTTGCCGTGGCCGGGTCGCTCGGCATCCCGGCGCTGGTGTCTTTGGTTGCGTTAGACGAACCGGCAATGCCCATGGCTGAGAGGACAGAGGCCGAACTTCCGGAAGCCGCATCGGTTGTTGCCACCCCGGTTCTCACAGAGGCGGCGTTTCCCGGGCTTGCCCTTGCCGAGGGGCCGGTGAGGCCTGCAGCCGAGGGCCAGTCGCCCGAACGCCCGATCGCAAGCCTGAGCGATCCGGACACCGGCACGCTGTCGATCTTGCAGCCGGCCGCCAGCCGTCCGGGATGGTACGACGTCGAAGGCGAGATGGCGGCCGACGAAGGCCTGCGGACGCTGCAGGTTCTGACCACATCGGTTGCCGACAGCCTTCTCGAAGCGCCGTATCGCATCGGATCGGAACGCCGGGTCGTGGAGGTGCGGTCCGGCGATACACTGTTGGCCTTGCTGACCCGCGAGAACATCTCGCGAGCCGATGCCCATGCGGTTGTCGATGCCCTGGAAGAGGTCTACGACCCCCGCGGCCTGCAGATCGGCCAGCAGATCACGCTGTCTTTCGAGCACCAGGGGCGGGACAGCCGGTTCCTGGGCCTGGAGCTGATGCCCGATGTGGAAACCTTCGCTTCGGTGCAACGGGCGGAAGACGGTACCTACAGCGCCGGCGAAACGGCCAACGCACTCGTGACCCAGAGTGTGGCTGCAGGCGGCACGATCACGTCCAGCCTGGCCGGCGACACCAATGCAGCCGGTGTGCCATACCAGGTGCTGCATGGGATCATCCGCGCCTATTCCTATGATGTGGACTTCCAGCGCGACCTGCAGCCGGGCGACAGTTTCGAGATCCTGTTCGAGCAGGACTATCACGCCGACGGGGAGTTCGCCCGCCACGGGGTGGCCGTGTTCGCCAACCTCGTCTTGTCGGGCGAGGCACGCCCGATCTACCGCTTCGAAAGCAGCGATGGCACGGTCGACTACTACGACGCAGAGGGCCAGAGCGTGCGCAAGGCGCTGCTCAGGACACCGGTGGACAGCCTGCGCATGAGTTCGGGTTTCGGCATGCGCCGCCACCCGATCCTCGGCTATACCCGCATGCACCGCGGCGTGGACTTCGCCGGCCCCACCGGCACGCCCATCTTTGCCGCCGGCGACGGTGTCATCGACTTCCTCGGCACCAACCGGGGATACGGCAAATACATCCGCATCCGCCACAACAACGGCCTGCAGACCGCCTATGCCCATATGAGCCGGTACGGCCGCGGGCTGACGGCAGGAAGCCGCGTCCAGCAAGGGCAGGTCATCGGCTATATCGGCAGCACCGGCCTCTCAACCGGCCCGCACCTGCATTACGAGGTCATCGTCAACGGTCAGCAGGTCAATCCGCTGTCGATCGACATGCCCACCGGCCGTACGCTGGAGGGCGAGGAACTGGCCCGGTTCCGCCAGCAGGTCGCCGCATATGAGGCGGAATTCCACCAGCAGATGCTGCTGCGGCAGGTCGCGGAGATGCCCGGCGAATAGGGGCTTGCATCGCCCGGCGCTGCTGGGCGGGGGTCACACTTGATTTTCCCCGTCGGTACGACGGCTCCGCGACAGGGCTGGGCGTGGACGACCATCGCGCTGATTGCGGCCTGCAGCCTGGCTTTCCTGTGGCAGGAACACCTGCCGCGGGAGCAGGCGTTCCGGCTGGTGGCCGAGCACGCCCTGATCCCCCGCCGCTATGCCGACCCGCGCTGGGCCATCATCCACGGGCTTGATCCGCGCGACCATCTGCCTCTGCTGACCATGGCGTTTCTGCATGGCGGCTGGGTGCATCTGTTGCTGAACATGTGGACGCTCTGGCTGTTCGGCCGCGCCGTCGAGGCCCGCCTTGGCTGGCCGCGCTTTGTCTTGATCTATATTCTCTGCGCGCTGCTGGCCGCCTGGGCGCATATGTCCGTCTATCCCGCGAGCCTTTCGCCGGTGCTGGGGGCCTCGGGCGCGATTGCCGGCATCCTTGGGGCGCACGCGGCACTGTTCCCCAGATCGCGCGTGGTCGTGCTGATCCTGATCATCGTCCTGCCGCTGTTTTTCCGCATCCCGGCGATCTGGTATGGCGGTCTGTGGTTTGCCCTGCAGATCCTGCAGGGCGCCAACAGCCTGATGCAGCCATCGCTGGGCGGAGGCGTTGCCTGGTGGGCCCATATCGGCGGATTCATCGCCGGACTGACGATCGCCCATTTTCTGGCGCCGCCCCAGGCCGCGGCTCCTCCGCCGACGGGGCCCCCGCCAGCCGTCTGATGGCATCACGCCATCGGCGGCTCGCTCCGGCACGCGGGTTCGGGGCCGGGAAGGGTCAACCAGGCACGAAAGAGAGAACCACGCCGGTCGCGTCCCGCGGGTCGACAGTGACGCTGTCCGCCCCATGGTCAAAGCGAACGCCGGCGCGGGCGAGGCAATCGACTGCACGTTGCAGGTCGCCCACCTCGATCGCCATGCCGAGAAGACCTGTCATCCCTTCGAGAGCGGCCCCGAAATGGCAGACCGTCCCCGGCAGGCGCACCGTCACACCGCCGTCCCCGAGGAAGACCGACGTGGCGCCTGCCAACGTGCGATAGATCGGGGCCAGCGCGATCGGGTCTTCTACAGCCGCCGTCACGGCCCGGATCCGCCGCGCGCCGTTGGCGTGGTCCAGCCATTCCGGGCGCCGCATCAGTTCCGGAGTCAGATGGCGGATGAGGAAGGCGTCAACGCCGAGGCCGCCCGTCCGCTGGGGATGCACCAGCCGGAAGGCCGGTTCCACGGGTCCGTCCGGCGTCTCCAACGGACGCGACAGGTTGCGCACCTCGCTGCTGCCGATGCCCGTCCGATCCAGCGCGGCCTGGGCTGCGCCTTCTTCGCCCATGCCGAACGCCAGGCCCATCAGCCCCTCGCGCTCGGCCAGGAAGGTGTCGAGCCCCCGCACGTCCTGCGTTGCATCGACGATCCCGAGCAGTTCGACATAGTCGTCGGCCAGCATGATGCAGTAGTTGCCGGTACCCCATCCGACATGACGGCCCCTGGGCGTCAGCGTAAAGCCGAGACGGTTCCACACGGCACGCGCCGCCTCCAGATCGCGGACGCCGACCAGCGTGTGGTCTAGGCCGGTAATCGCGGGCGTCATCAGAACATGGCCCCGCGGTCTTCGAGAAACGCCCGCTCCTCCGGCGTGCAGTCCCGCCCCAGGGCATCGTTGCGATGGGGGAACCGGCCGAACCGCTCGATCACCTCAAGATGCTTGTGGGCGTAGCCGATGACGTGGGCGTCCGTCGTGCGCTCTTCGAACAGACGCACGCACAGACGCTGGTCTTCGAGGTCCTCACTGTGCTCGAACGGCAGATAGAAGAACATCCGTGCCTGCTCCGGCACAGCCATGTCGAAACCGCGATCGATCGCCTCGGCAGCCACGTCGCGCGCCTGACCATCAGTCGCATAGGCGCGCGGCGATGCGCGGAACAGGTTGCGCGGCACCTGGTCCAGCAGGATGCACAAGGCAAGGGACCCTTCGGCGGTCGACTGCCAATGGTCCAGGCTACCGGCGGACGCCGCCTGATGGGCCGATGCGAGCCGGTCCCGCACGCGGGCGTCAACGGCGTCCTCCGTGACAAACCAACGATCCGGTCCGATCTCCTCCAGCCAGAATGAGAGGACGTCGCTGATCGTCACGTGAAGCTCAATCGCCGGGTTGCTGTCGGTCATGATGGGGGACGCTGCGCGTATCTCGCTGCTGGAAGGCTGGCCGAACGACGTTACTTTCGTGGTCAAGAACGCTTCGCCGTCATGAAGATGGCGTTAACAACGCGGATGGCCCAGTCCCTTCTTCCATTGGGTGCCGGCAGTCAAGCCCGGAATCGGGCGTGAATTGTGCGATCTATGGACCGATCCGGCTCGTTGCCACGACCGCGTCCACAGGGCGGCCGCAAGCGGCCCGCGTGGCCATTGGGCTCGGCAGACGCACCAGGACGGTCGTCCCTTTCTCGAGCCGGCTGTCGATGCTGACGCTGCCGCCATGCAACTCCGCCAGGCGCTTCACGATCGACAGGCCAAGGCCGGAGCCTTCCATATGGCGGGCATAGTGCGGAGAGGCCTGTGCAAACGGCTCGAACACCTGCGCAAGCATCTGACTGTCTATCCCGCGGCCGGTGTCGCTGATTTCTATGGCGACAGACCGATCTCGCCGATCGTGGTCCGCCCTGACGGCAACCTGGCCGCCGTTGCGGTTGAACTTTACGGCGTTGCTCAACAGATTGATCAGGATCTGACGGACAGCCTGCGGGTCCGCATAGGCCTCCAACGTGTCGGGGATGTCGAACCGGACCTGCAGGCTTTTCTCCGCTGCCATGTTGTGCACGATCCGCCCCGCTTCGTCGGCCAGCTTCGTCAGCCGCACCTTCTCCCGCCGGAGGTCGTACTTGCCAGCTTCAATCTTCGATATGTCGAGCATCTTCTCAATCAGTTTCAACAAATGCTCTGAGCTTGTGTAGATATAGTTCATGTAGTCTGAGTATTTTTGCGGAGCAATCTTGCCAAGTGTCTCCTGCCTTATGAAATCGGAGAAACCGACTATAGCATTCAACGGTGTCCGCAGCTCATGGCTCATGCTCGCCAGGAATGCTGACTTTGATGTATTGGCGGTAATCGCCATCTCCATGGCTTGCCGAAGTTTTCTTTCGGTAAGCATATGACGTTCGACTTCCCGTTGGTACAAGCGGCGCTCCAAAGCCGCAAGGACGGCAAACGAGACGGCCGCAGCCAGCAATGCGACAGGAAGTTCGTCGGCTTCCCACTCCTCATTGGTGGCCGCCCATTCGACGAATTGCTCGGCAAGATCGATCTGCGCCGCGACCAAGAACGTCACGATGAACGCTATGAGCGGTGCACCGACACGACGCAACGTCAGGACAAGTCCCGAATGCCGAACACTGCCGTTCGGGAACATCATCGGATCTCGGCGTTTCTTGTTGGGGGTCATGGCGCGCCGTCAGGCCGGATTTGACGTCGTCTGTCTGAAGGTTCGCCATCAGAACGATCGACGTCTGGGTCCTGTTCCGCGCCACGGATGTTTTTTTGCGACCTGGCCGTTGGATCCCTGGATCTCCGGCTCGGCAATGGAAGCGAGCGGCATCTCCTTCCAACGAAGAAGGCCCGCCAGGCAGACCGGCGGGCCTTCGGAGCCGTTCCACGAGGGAGCGGCGAAATGGCGCGATCGGTTATGCGGCCGCCGCCAGGTTTTCCGTCACTTCGGTGAAGGTCTCGACGATGGCCCGCTTCAGCTCATCCATGTCATATTCGTCGGAGACGGTGATCAGGTTGCGGTCGGTCACCAGCGGGTCGGTGCCCAAAACGGCGCCGGCCGCTGCCGCCTCGTCCTTCGATTCGCTGGCCGCAGCTACGGAGCGCCCCTGCAGGCGCTCAGCGGACGCCAGAAGAGCGATCGCTTTGCCGCAGACGGCCATGGGCTTGCCGGCATCGGCGAACCCGCGCAGAAAACGCTGCGTATGCGCCACGCTCTGCAGCTTGTCGACGCTGCGGAAGCCACCCGGAACGAGCACGGCGTCGAAATCGGCCGCAAGGGCCGCGGACAGCGGGATGTCGACCGGGAAATAGTGTCCCCACGCCTTACCGAGCCAGCCGTTGACCAACCCCTGCTCATGCGACACGACCTTCATCGTCGCACCGGCAGCCAAGAGCCCGCGCTGAGGTTCCGTCATTTCGGTCTCTTCGAAGCCGCTGGCAACGAGGATGGCGATCGTCTTTCCTGCAAGCTGTTGATCGATCACGGCTTTCTCTCCTTCCTTGGGCGGGCCCGATCAAGACAAACACCTGACTACCGGCCTCGTCGGCGGTCTCCGGCGGATCAGCATGCGCGCGGCCGCGCCATTGCTCTCGAGGATTCGCCTGGGTTTGTCCGTCGGTATGCCCAGCGGTTGTCTTGTCGCAACCCGCCGGCAGCGGCCCACATCGTGTCATCGCGCGTGGAGGCTTGATGTAGAGGTGGAGGAGAGGGGCCCGGAAATCAAGGCCAATTCGCCGTAGCTGCTATCGCAATGCAGCATGGCTGCAGTTCGGCAAATGCAAGGCCACTGCAAGGGGCCGGAACGGGCCGCATTTACCGTGCAAAAGCCCTGCATTCAAATGGGTTACTCGGCATCTCCGGCTGCGCCGGCACCGACGGGAACGGTGCGGCCTCGACGACATCATTACGGCACTGCGAAATCGCCATGACGACAGCATCGACGATGCCAAACTCGCGTCCGCCCCGGCGCGGGTGCCTGCTGCAATCGAACGCAGCTGAGCCGTCGCGACATGGGGTGAACCGCAGTTCCCCGCGATACTGATCCGTGTTGTAATGCACCAAGTGCTTGCTGAGACCCATCCAAACATGTCGATTTCGCCACCTCAGCGATTGCGCCCGTCGGGCCGCATGCGGACTGCCATTTTGGCAGGGCTGCTGCTTGCCATCGGCTTGGCGTCTCTGGCCGCTGTGCCGGCCGCCTGGCCACAAGTGATGACATTCTACCGGATGGGCACGGGAACGACCGGTGGCACGTATTTCCCCATTGGCGGGATCATCGCCAGTGCGATCTCGGGGCCACCGGGGTCGCCACCTTGCGAGCTTGGCGGGAGCTGCGGTGTCCCGGGGCTGATCGCGGTGGCGCAGGCGAGCAGCGGATCGGTGGAGAATGTGAACAATCTGGCGGCGGGCGGGATCGAGCTCGCCCTCTCACAGTCGGACGTTGCCTTCTATGCGTTCACCGGAACCGGCGTCTTTGCGGAAAGCGGGCCGATCCTGTCGTTGCGCGGCATCGCCAGCCTCTACATCGAGCAGGTGCACGTGGTCGTGCACGGCGACAGCGACATCGAGACGATCGACCAGCTGGAAGGGCGCCGCGTTTCCATCGGCGAGGAAGGATCGGGCATCCTGGTGGCATCCCGCCTGATTCTCGACGCCTATGGTCTTTCGGAGGACGCCCTGGAACCGAGCTATCTCGATCCGGAAGCTTCTGCCGACGCCATCGCCGCCGGCGAGTTGGATGCCATGATCGCCGTAGCTGGGGCACCGATGCTGGCCATCGCCGATCTCGCGCGCCGGACGCCCATCCGGCTGATCCCGATCGACGATGAAGGGGCGACCCTGCTTTTGCAGGAGCAGCCCTTCTTCGCCGAAGCGACCCTGGAAGAGGGAACCTATGAGGGGGTGGGTCCGGTCAACACCATCGGCGTGAGCGCGGTTCTGCTGGGCGTGCAGAGCCTGGATCCCGAGATCGTCTACGGCATCACCAAGGCCCTGTGGCATCCGTCGACCCAGACGCTGCTGAGCGGCGCGCACCCTCGCGGGCGCGAGATCCGCATCGAGAACGCGCTGAACGGACTCGCCGTGCCGCTGCACGCCGGTGCGATCCAGTACTACAGCGAGATCAACCTGTTCGGGCCGACCGAGCCGCAATAGCCCTCGTCTCAGGGCCGCTCCAGGGTCCAAGGCTCCGCCAGCGCCGCAGCGCGCCATGCCTGCATCGCCGGCAGATCGTCGATCGCGCGGCAATAGGCATCCGACACCGGGTCCAAGGCCACGCCATAGGTGAGCAGCCGGGTGACGACGGGCGCGTACATGGCGTCCGCGATCGTGAAGCGCCCGAACAGAAATGGTCCGGCGCTGCCGGACCGCTGCCGGCAGTCGCCCCAGAGTTCCGTTACGCGCCGCACATCGGCCAAGGCCTCGGGCGTATGCCCCTCGCCGTGCCGATCGCGCTTCAAGTCCATCGGCATGTCGCGGCGCAGCGGGGCAAAACCGGCATGCATCTCGGACGAGACGGCGCGCATCCGAGCCCTAGCCTCGCCGTCTTCGGGCAGCAGGCCGGCGCTCGGAAACCGTTCGGCCAGCGTTTCCAGGATGGCGAGGCTGTCCCAGACAACGGTGCCGTCGATCTGCAGCGCCGGCACCTTGCCGCTTGGCGATTCGGCGAGGATACGGGCCCTGGTATCCGGCTCATCGAGCGGGATCACCAATTCCTCGAACGGCTCGCCGGTCATGCTCACGCCCAGCCAGGCTCTGAGTGACCACGACGAATAGGCCTTGTTGCCGATGATGATCTTCAGCGATGCCATGGCTGGTTGGTCCCGTCTGGTGTCTGTCCGTGTGCGCTCTTCGCGTGAAGCCAGGCCTTGGGGCCGGTCAGGGTGACGCGGTCTCGGCGAAGACCTCGCGATAGGTCGGCGTCGCCATGATGGCTTGCGCCGCCACCTCATGGCCGACTCCGTTCCAATGGGAGTCCGTCGGAAACTCGAAGCGCTGACCGCGTTCGTCGTGGTCAGCGATGAAGGCGTCTTGCAGATCGATGGCGACATGCCCTTGGGCGGCCGCTGCACTCAGGACGTATCGGCGCATAATCGCCCAGACACTGTCTTCCGCCGCAACAAGGTCCTGCGGCTGGTAGAGCTGCGGGCGGATGCCGTCCGCCATGATGATGATGCGGTCAGCGGCGACGCCGGTAGCCTCAGGCAGCCGCTCCAGAAAACGGTCCACGGCCCACTGGTAGTCGTCGAGCTGCAGATCCGTGGCCTCGGCAGCGATATTGCCCACCCAGCGCTGGTCATCGTCCCCCAGCGCCTGCACGTCCACGTCGAAAGCCGTGTGGGCTTTGACATTGGTCACCAAATACATGGCCAGTGCCGAGCGGCGCAGCAGCTGCCTTGCCGTGCTGGGCGCATAGTCGACGCGGCGCAGCTCGGCCGTACCGTCGGACAGGCGCTCGAAATGGTGGAACCCGGGGCTGCGCCCGTGATGCCACAGGGCTTCGCTGAAGTCGTTGGCGATGATGGTGAAGACGAAGGCATCGGGGCGATAGACGTCCGCTGCATGGGCCGCCCATACCAGATACTGCGACAGCCCCGCGCCGGAGGCTGCGAAACTGTAGACCCGTCCGCCAACCCCCGCCGCCGCGGCAAGACGGCCCTGAACCGTCTCGGCGGACGGGACGATGCCCGCCTCGATGTAGCTGTCGCCGATGACCGCGATCAGCGGCGACGTCGCGGCCGGATCGTAATCGTGGTCGTTCACGAAACCCGCATTGTTCACCCGCACGGTGTTCACGATCGCGAAATCCCACCCCTCCGACCATGTGGCCGAGCGGTCTGCGGCGAACCGGAAGATCGGCGTCTCGGCATTGACCGGCTGCGCCCGCAGCCCCTGGTTCACGGGCAGGATGCGGCAGACAACCTCTGCGATAACGAGAAAGATGGTGACCGCGATGGCCATCGTGAGGACGGCGTAGACAGATCGCCGCCAAAACGGCACCCACGCCAGGGCCTCGCTTTCGTCGGCCCGTCTTTGTTTTCTGCCGGAGTCTGCCATGCGATGCCCCGCCCGCGACGGCGCACCGGCGTCGTTGCGTGCCGCGGCATTTGTCAGCGATGCCGTTCGATGATAAGGCAGCAGCCCGCCTTTCTTCGAGCGCCTGCTCCATAACCGCTTTGCCCGACCGCTGCAATGACCGATCACCAAGGCACACCACCGATACTTGTCGACGCCTCAGCCATCGAAGATCGCGCAATCCCGCTGCACTGCGTTGCGGTCGGCGACTACGATCGATGGCTCGCTGCCCGCAGCGATGCCGCCCGCGGCTGGCTGGCGACCTCCGGGTTTCGACCGGACGATGGGGCGGTGACGCTGCTGCCGGGCAGCGACCCCGAGACTGCGGAAGCCCTTCTCATTGTGGCGGAGACGGCAGGAACGCAGGATGAGCCCTGGCCTTTCGCCGGACTGCCGTTCGGGCTGCCGCAGCAGACCTTCCGGCTGGCCGAGACGGACGATGGGGCGACCCACGATCCGGCGCTCGCCCAGCGGCTGGCACTCGGCTGGGCGCTGGGCGCCTATCGATTCGGCCGGTTTAAGTCGAAGGTGGATCGGCCGCCAGCCCACCTGATTTGGCCCGATGGCGTCGATCGCGTTGAGATCTTGCGCCTGGCGCGGGCCACCCACTGGGTGCGCGACCTGGTGAATACCCCGGCCGGCGAGTTGGGGCCGGAGACACTTGCCGCCGAGGCAACGGCCATGGCGGTGGAGTTCGGCGCCGCGATCGAGGTGATCGAGGGCGACGACCTGATCGAGCGCAACTATCCCATGATCCACGCCGTTGGCCGCGCCAGCACGCGCGCGCCGCGCCTGATCGACCTGACTTGGGGTGACCCCGAGGCACCCCGTGTGCTGGTTGTCGGCAAGGGTGTCTGTTTCGATTCCGGTGGCTATGACCTGAAGCCGTCAGGCGGCATGCTGATCATGAAGAAGGACATGGGCGGGGCCGCCCATGCGCTGGCTCTGGCACAGCTGATCATGGCCTCTGCCTTGCCGGTCCGGCTGCGGCTGTTGGTGCCGGCTGTGGAGAATCTGGTCGCGGGCAATGCCTTCAAACCCCTCGATGTCCTCAAGAGCCGCAAAGGCCTGACGGTGGAGATTGGCAATACGGATGCCGAAGGCCGGCTGATCCTGGCCGATGCTCTGGCCGCTGGCATGGAAGACGACCCTGCTTTCGCCGTCGACTTCGCGACGCTGACGGGTGCGGGACGTGTCGCGCTGGGACAGGAACTGCCAGCCCTGTTCTGCAACGATGATGCGACGGCCGAGCTCGCGCTGACCGAAGGGGTGCGCATCGGGGATCCGCTGTGGCGGCTGCCGCTATGGCAGCCCTACAACCGCCTGCTGCGAAGCTCCGTCGCCGATATCAGCAATGTCGGCGAGGGGCAGTTCGGTGGCGCCATCACGGCCGCTCTGTTCCTGGAGCGGTTCGTATCACCCGGCGTGCCGTGGATCCACATCGACCAGAACGCGTGGAATGGAAGCGACCGGCCGGGCCGGCCAAAGGGGGGCGAGGCCATGGGCCTCAGGGCCATTCACGCCATGCTCGCCAAGCGGTTCGGTGGCTGACACGGCATCGATTGCGCCAATCATCGCCGCCGAGTTGTTGATAAGCCACAGCCGCCGCGGCACACTCTGGCGCCAAACGAAACGGATGGGCCCGTGACCGCCAAGCCGGAAGCAACGCCAGCGATGGACAGCCGTTCGGCGCTTGCCCTCTGGCGATTGGCGCTGACAGAAACTGTGCGCCAGGACACCCCGGATCTGTCGGCCCGGCAGATGGCGTTGCTGCTGACCGTCTACATGACGGATCCGCCGCATACTGTCCGCGGATTGGCGGCACAGCTCAACATCTCCAAACCGGCGATCACGCGGGCGCTCGATCGGCTGAGCCAGCTGGGCTACATCCGTCGCAAGATCGATCAGACCGACCGCAGGAACGTCTTGGTGCAGCGAACGGTCAAAGGTTCAGTCTTTCTGTCGGAATTCGCGGAAATCGTACGCAGCGCCGCCGATCAGGTGAAAGACGAGCCATGACGCCAGCGGCGCCCGAGTCGACCGTAGATCTAAACATCACACCCTACCGGCCCGATCTTGCGGCGGCGTATCTGCGCGGCCGGCTGACCGCAGAGCGCTATGCCGAAGGCACGGAAATGCGCGTGACTGTACCCCGGCTGCCGATGCGCGGGCGTGCCGACCGCGACGCCCCGTGGACATCGGAGCTGTTGATGGGCGAGGCGTTCGTCGTCTACGAGCGCAAGGACGGTTGGGCATGGGGGCAGTCGGCCGAAGACGGGTATGTGGGCTATGTCGAGGATTGCAGCCTTGATGCTACTGCGGCCGCGCCGACCCACAGGATCGAGGCCATCTCGGCGCTGGTGTACCCGGCGGCGGACCTGAAACGTGAACCGATTGCGGCTCTGAGCTACGGCGCCCGGGTCGCCTTGCTCGAGGCGTCGGACAAGTTCGCGCGCCTGGCCGGCGGTGGCTGGGTCGCGCTGGTCGCGTTGAGCTCGCTGGATGTCCTTGTTCCCGACTATGTCGCAACCGCCGAGCGGTTTCTGGGCGTGCCGTACCTCTGGGGCGGTCGGACGAGCGCGGGTCTCGACTGTTCCGGCCTGGTGCAGATTGCCCTCATGACCGCAGGCCACGCGACGCCGCGCGACAGCTATCTGCAGGAACAGGCCGTCGGTGAGCCCGTGCCGTCCGATGAATGGGACAGGCTGCGGCGCGGTGATCTGGTCTTCTTCCCCGGCCATGTCGGCATCATGACCGACGGCACGATGCTGGTGCACGCCAACGCCACGGCCATGGCGGTTTCCCGCGATCCTCTGACGGAGGTGGCACGGCGGGTCGCAGGACCCGACGGCGCCGGCGCCGGCATCACCTCAGTACGGCGCATCTCCGGCGATCGTCCGGCCGGTCAGTAGCCGCGTCCGCGATCGACCGTCTGGCGTGGCCGGCGCCCCTGTTCCAGCTCGCGGATCGCGGCGGCAATGCTGACACTGGCCGACCGCGCGTGCGTCACGGCTGCGACATGCGGTGTGACGGTGATCTGAGGATGGGCCCAGAACGGATGGTCCGGCGGCAGCGGCTCGGTTTCGAACACGTCCAGCGCCGCCCCGGAGAGGTGGCCCGTGGAAAGCGCGTGCAGAAGGTCCTGATCGACAAGATGCCGGCCGCGGCCGGCGTTGATCAGGTGGGCGCCGTCCGGCAGCCGCACGAACAAACCCGCATTCAGAATGCCCTCGGTCTCACCGGTCAGCGGCAACAGGCAGACCAGGCATTGGGCGGATGCAAGGAAGGCATCCATTCCGTCCGCGCCGGCGTAGCAGCCGATACCGTCGATGCTGCGTGGCGACCGGCTCCACCCCGTCACAGGAAACCCGAGGGCCGTCAACGCGCGCGCCGCGGCAAGACCCAGTTCGCCCAGGCCCATGATGCCGACTGTGCGGTCGCCGGCCATCCGTTCCGGCATCTTCCGCCACTGTCGGTCCCGCTGATGCGCGCGGTAGGCCGTCGCATCGCGATGCCATGCAAGGACCTGCCAGACCACGTACTCCGTCATGCCGTCGGTCAGCGCCGGGTCGACCAGCCTGACCACAGGCACCGTGGCCGGAAGCGTCGGATCAGAGAGCAGCGAATCGACGCCGGCGCCGAGCGAGAGCACCGCTTTCAGATGCGGCAGACTGGCTATCAACCCGTGGGGCGGAGCCCAGGCGAGCGCATAGCGGATGTCGCCGGGGTCCCCCAAGTCCGGCCACACGCGCACCGGCATCTCGGGCAGTTCCTGGGCAAGTGCCGCAACCCAATCGGCCGCGGCCATTGTCGGGGCGACGAACAGCAGGGTCATGAAGCAGGTCTCGACTTGGATGCGGCCACCGCTACAGGGCAGCACAAGGCATATGCTAATCCGTTCTTAATCGATCTCGGTGTCGAGTCCGAATGCAAGTCTAATCATCGGACGGATCATGGACTTCCAGTCGGCGGAGTTGGCGGAACTTTACGACTACTGGTCACGGATTCGTGGCGCGCGGGCGATGCCGGCCCGCAGTGACATCGATCCGTCGCAGATCCGTCACCTGCTGCCCATTCTGTTCATGGTGGATGTGGCCGACGATATCCCAGATTGCCGCTTCCGCCTGTTCGGGACCGCCCTGACCATCGCCTATGGTGCCGATCTCACTGGCCGCTCGTTGGGAGAGATCTTCCTCGGGCGCGAGCGGGACGCCGTCTTCGAGAAGTATCGCGAGGCCATTGGCACCGGAGCACCCATTGTGAGCCAGCATAAGTTTCGCAGTTCCCAGGGCGCACCGGTCCATTTCGAGCGCCTGCTGCTGCCGTTGAGCGACGATCCGCCGAACGTCGCCATGTTGTTGGGCGGAACGCGGCTGTTCACGCCCAATTTCGGTACCTGGGGCGCCTAGCCTTCAGGTCGCCACTACGCCGCTGTCCACCGTCTCCAGCTCGAAAGCGGCCTTCATCAGCGCGCGCGTGTAGGCTTCGCGAGGGGCGTCGAAGATCGCGTCCGCCGGTCCGTGTTCGACGACACGGCCCCCCTTCATCACCACAACCTCGTCCGACAAGGCACGCACCACCTTTAGGTCATGGCTGATGAACAGATAGCCCAGCCTGTGACGGGACTGCAGCTCGCGCAGCAGATCCACGATCTGCGCCTGCACGGACATATCCAGGGCTGATGTGGGTTCGTCCAGCACGACGAATCTGGGCTTCAGCACCATGGCGCGCGCGATCGCGATCCGCTGGCGCTGGCCGCCGGAAAACTCGTGCGGATAGCGAAAGCGGGTCTCGGGGTCCAAACCCACTTCCTTCAGCGCCCCGACCACCATGGCATCGCGCTCGCGCCCGCTGTCACCGATGCGGTGGACCTTCAGCCCCTCCGCCACGATTTCCGACACCGACATCCGGGGACTCAGAGAACCGTACGGATCCTGAAAGACGATCTGCATCTCGCGGCGCAGGGGGCGCACATCCGTGAACTGCAGTCCCTGCAGTTCCTGCCCTCGGAACTGGATCGATCCCCGCGACGAGATCAGCCGCAAGAGGGCCAAGCCCAGTGTCGTCTTGCCCGATCCGCTTTCACCGACAACGCCGATGGTATGGCCTTCGCGCAGCATCACGTTGATGCCGTCCACCGCCTTCACATGGTCGACGGTCTTGCGAAGCAGGCCCTTGCGGATCGGGAACCACACCTTGACCTTCGCCGCATCCACCAGGATCGGCGCGTTCGGTTCGGCCTTGACCGGCTGGCCCTTCGGCTCGGCCGCCAGCAGCTTACGGGTATAGGAATGGCGGGGATGGGCGAACAGCTGCTGGACATCGCCTCTCTCCACGATCTCGCCATCAGTCATCACGCAGACCCGGTCGGCCATCTTACGGACGATGCCAAGGTCATGGGTGATCAGCAGCAGGGCCATGCCGAAGCGCTGCTGCAGGGCCTTCAACAGCGCTAGGATCTGCGCCTGGATGGTGACGTCCAGCGCGGTCGTCGGCTCGTCGGCGATCAGCAGGTCAGGCTCGTTGGCGAGCGCCATCGCGATCATCACTCGCTGGCGCTGGCCACCGGACAGCTCGTGCGGATAGGCGTTGAGGCGCTTTTCCGCATCGTCCAGCCCGACCAGACGCAGCAGCTCCAGCGTGCGCGCCCGCGCCTGTGCCTTGCCCAGCCCCTTGTGGATGAACAGGACCTCGTTCACCTGCTTTTCCACCGTGTGCAGTGGATTCAGCGAGGTCATCGGCTCTTGGAAGACCATGGAGATCCGGTTGCCTCGGACCTCCTGCAGTCCGCGTTCGGTGGCGCCGACCAGTTCCGATCCGGCGAAGCGGATGCTGCCGCTCGGATGACGCGCCATCGGATAGGGCAGAAGCTGCAGGATCGAGAGCGCCGTGACTGACTTGCCAGAGCCGCTCTCGCCCACAAGCGCCACCGTCTCACCCTTGGCGATCTCGAACGAAACGCCCCGCACCGCGTGCATCGCGCCGCCATCGGGCAGCACGAAATCGACGGCCAGGTTATCGACCTGCAGCAACGGCGATCCCCGATCCATGCTCTCGCTCATTCCGCCGCCCGCCGCTTGGTCACCGCCGCCGGCTTGCTGACAGGCGCCCCTGCCGTCGCCACGGGGTTGAGCGCCTTGCGCGGGTCGAAGGCATCGCGCACCGCCTCACCGATGAAGACCAGCAGGCTCAGCATGATCGCGAGAGAGAAGAAGGCGGTGAAGCCGAGCCAGGGCGCCTGCAGGTTCGACTTCGCCTGCTGCACCAGTTCGCCCAGCGACGGAGAGCCTGGCGGCAGGCCGAAGCCCAGGAAGTCCAGGCTGGTCAGCGTCGTGATAGCGCCGGTCAGGATGAACGGCAGGAAGGTGATCGTCGCCACCATGGCGTTGGGCAGAAGGTGGCTGAACATGATCACCCGGTTCGACTGGCCGAGCGCCCGAGCGGCGCGCACATAGTCGAAGTTTCGGGCGCGAAGGAACCCAGCCCGCACCACGCCGACCAGGCTCATCCAGCTGACCAGCAAGAGCAGGATCAGCAAGCTCCAGAAGCCGGGTGTGACGATCGACGCCATGATGATCAACAGATAGAGGACCGGCATGCCCGACCAGATCTCGAT
>JANQQD010000220.1 GCA_028285185.1 Anaerolineae bacterium
TGGTGGGCGCACAAGGACTCGAACCTTGGACCCGCTGATTAAGAGTCAGCTGCTCTACCAACTGAGCTATGCGCCCGTGCCCAGGGGCGGAACATAGGCACGGTGTGCGCCTTTGGCAAGGCGCCGGTCGGCCCACACGCAAATTGGTCGACGACCCCGCTACAATTCGGTTTCGAAGGCGCGGCGGCTGATCTTGATGTCGCGGTGGACGAAGACGGAGATGATCAGGCCGAAGCCGAACAGCACCGTCAGCATGGCCGTACCGCCGTAGGAGATCAGCGGCAAAGGTACGCCCACCACCGGGATCAGGCCCATCACCATGGCCATATTGATGAACACGTACAGGAACAGGTTCACCGTCAGGCCCAGCGACAGCAGACGGCCGAAATGGTTGCGGCTGCGCAGGCCGATGATGATGCCATAGGCAAACACCAGTACGTACAGGCCGATCAGCACCGTACTGCCAACCAGGCCGAATTCCTCCGCCAGCATGGTGAAGATGAAATCGGTCTGGCGTTCCGGCAGGAAGTTCAGATGCGCCTGCGTGCCTTCCAGGAAGCCCTTGCCGAACAGGCCGCCGGAGCCGAGCGCGATCTTCGACTGCAAGATGTGATAGCCGGCGCCCAGTGGATCGCGCTCCGGGTTCAGGAAGGTCAGGATGCGCTGGCGCTGATAGTCGTGCAGGAACTGCCAGGCCACCGGCACGGCCGTCAGGCCCAGGACGATCACCACGGCGAACTTCCACAAGCGTACGCCGGCCAGGAAGAACAGCGCGCCGCCGATCATCATCAGCATCATGGCCGTGCCGAGGTCCGGCTGTTTCAAGACCAGCGCCACCGGCACCAGCACCAGCGCAAGCGGGATGAACAGGCGGGGAATGCGCCCCACCTCCTCCAAAGTCGGCCCGTGGAAATAGCGCGCAAGCGCCATCACCATGGCGACCTTCATCAGCTCGGACGGCTGCAGCTGAATGACGCGCAGGTCAATCCAGCGCTGGGCGCCCATGCCCACCTCGCCCATCACCTCCACCGCCACCAAGAGAAGCAGCGACACGAAGTACATGGGGTAGGCCAGACGCAGCCAGACGCGGATATCCACCAGCGCCACGCCCAGCATGATCACGCAGCCCACGCCGAACCGGATCATCTGGCGCGAGGCCCAGGGGTCGAAGCTGCCGTTGGCCGCGGAATAGAGCATGGCGAAGCCGATGGAACTGATCCCGCAGATCAACAGGATCAAGAGCCAGTTCACCTGCCACAGCTTCTCCGACAGGGTCATGCGCGGCTGGTCGCCGGCGAGTTCCGCGTGGGCCAGATAGGTCGCCAAGGCCGGCGGTCCCTAGCCTTCCGAGGTCGGCTCGGTCAGCACGGCGTCGGCCGCCATCAACGGCCGGGCCGGGCTGCGGCGCTGGGTCTCCAGCAGGATGTCGCTGGCGATCGGCGCGGCGACGGAACTGCTGCCGCCATGTTCCACCACGACGCAGCAGGCATAGCGCGGCGCATGCACCGGCGCATACCCCACGAACAGGCCGTGATGGCGGTCGCGCCAAGGACGGTCCTGCTGGCGGATCACGCCGGCCGCCCGTTCCGCCATGGTGATGCGGCGGACCTGGCTGGTGCCGGTCTTGCCGCCCATTTCCATGCCCTGCTCACCGATCTGGAAGCGGCCGGCGGTGCCATAGGTGGTCACCGCATTCATGCCCTCGATGACGACATCCAGATTGTGCTGGGCAATGCCAACATCGCCGGCACCGTCCTGCCACACGGCATCGCCGACCCGCTTGGTGAGATGCGGCACGATCGCCTTGCCGCCGTTCACCATGCGCGCCGTCATCACAGCGAGCTGCAACGGCGTGGCGGAGACATAGCCCTGGCCGATGGCGCAGACCACGGTTTCACCCGGCTGCCACTGCGTACCCATGGTGGCCAGCTTCCAGTCCCGCGTCGGCATCAGGCCCGGCCGTTCGCCCGGCATGTCCAGGTTGACCTTGTCGCCCAGGCCGAACCGGTTGGCCATGGCGGCGATCTTGTCGATGCCCACACGCCGCGAAGTCTCGTAGAAGAAGACGTCGCAGGAATGGGCGATGGCCCCTACCATGTCGACCCAGCCGTGCCCGCCGCGGCGCCAGCAGTGGAAGCGATGGCTGCCCAGCGTCATGAACCCCGGGCAGGCGACGGAATGGCTGGGGCTGATGCCCTCCTCCAACGCAGTCAGCGCCACCAGCATCTTGAAGGTAGAGCCGGGCGGATACTGGCCGGCGATCGCCTTGTTGGTCAGCGGCGCATAGGGGTCGTCGTTCAGGCGGCGCCAGTTCTCCACATCGATGCCGGTGGTGAACAGGTTGGGGTCGAAGCCGGGGTGAGAGGCGAGCGCGAAGATCTCGCCCGTCAGCACGTCCAGCACCACGGCCGACGCGCTCTCCTCGGTCGTCAGCCGGTCCTGCACATATTGCTGCAGGCCGATATCGACGGTCAGACTGACGTCGCGGCCGGGCGTGCCCTCGTCCCGGCTCAGCTCGCGAATGACGCGGCCGACGGCGTTGACCTCCACCTGGCTGGTGCCGGCGGTGCCGCGCAGCGCCTCTTCATGCTGGCGCTCCATGCCGTTCTTGCCGATGCGGAAGCCCGGCAGGGTCAAGACCGGATCGCCGGTCAGGTCCTGCTCGGACACCGCGCCGACATAGCCGAGGAAATGGCCCGTGGACTCCGCAAAGGGATAGTGACGCAGTTCGCCCACTTCGATGGAGAGCCCCGGCAGTTCGGGCGCGCGCACATCCAGGCGCGCGACCTGGCCCCAGGTCAGGTTGTCCTGCACCGTGATCGGCACGAAGGCGCGGCTGCGGTCCGCATCGCGCAATACGCGCCTGCGGTCGGCATCGCTCAGGGGCACGATGCCGGACAGACGGGCCAGCGTGTCCTCCAGGTCGTCTACCTGCTCTTCCACCATGACGACGCGGAAGTTCTGGTTGTTGACCGCCAGCGGAATGCCCAGCCGGTCGACGATCTGGCCGCGTGAGGGGGCCAAGAGCCGCATGTTGATGCGGTTTTCTTCCGCCAGCACACGGTAGTGGTCGCTCTCGGTGATCTGCAGGTAGTAGAGCCGGCCGCCCAGCACGCCGACCATGCCCAGCTTGGTGGCGCCCAGAACAAGGGCGCGGCGCGTCACACTGCGGTATCGGTCGACGTCGCGGTCCATTGCCCGCTCTTTCAGTTACGGTCCATCAAAAGGAACCCCCGCTGGACCATATGCAGCAAACCGGCCGGAATGGGATAGAGGGCAGCGGTGATCATCACGCGATAGGCTGCCGGCTGCACCGGCATGATCTCGGCATGAATGGCGGAATAGGCCGCCCATTCCAACAGGCTGGCCAGCGCGGCCACCATGGCGAAGGCCCACCAGACGATCAGAAACGGCATGCCGGCCAGGATGCGGCGTTGGGTCAGGATGATCCAGGCCGTGAGCAGGAAGACGAAGGCGTTCACCCCGATGGGCGCGCCGGTCAACAGATCGTGCAGCAGCCCGATGCCGAAAACCACGCTGAAGGGCAACAGATCCGGCCGGTGAATGACCCAGTAATAGAGCGCGATCAGCGGCAGCAGCGAGGCCACGGGCCCATAGAGCGGGATCTGCAGTGGAATCACGCCGATCAGCACGAACAGGATGGTGACGGCGGCCGGAGCGCTGTTGCGGGCCGATGTGTCCAGCTTCTGCCAGAAGCCCATCTGCACCGGCTGGATCACGGGCCGCCTCCCGGAACGCCGCGGATCATGGCGCCCGTCGTATGGGGCGTGAAGTCCACCAGTCGGACATATTCCAGCCGGCTCAAGTCCTCAAACGGCTCCACCCGTCCGGTGCCGTCGACCACCCGCGAGACGACGCCCACGGGCAGCCCCGGCGGGAACATGCCGCCATGGCCCGAGGTCACGATCCGGTCGCCCACCTGCAGCTCGCTTTCCGGCGGCAGGTAGAGAAGCTTCGGCTGGGCCGTGTTGTCGCCGCCCAGAACGGCGCGCTGGCGCGTTCGCTCCACCACCACAGGGATGCGGGCGTTCAGGTCGGTGATCAAGAGCGTGCGTGTGGACCGGTCGCCGGTCTGCACCGTGCGGCCGACGAAGCCGTTGCCGCCCAGCACAGCCATGCCGTCGGTCACGCCGTGCGACGTTCCGAGATTGACGGCCAGGCTGCGCACATAGGCGCCGCTGTTGTCGGCAATCACGCGGGCGGTGATGAAGGCGTGCGCCATCTGCGGCTCATAGTTCAGAAGCCCCTGCAGGCTCTGATTTTCCGCCTCCAGCCGGTGGGCGACCGCCTGGTACTGCCGAAGCTGGCTGATCTGGTCACGCAGCAGCGCGTTTTCCTCACGCAGCGCCGTCAGTTCCCGCGCCTCTTCCACCACCCGCGCCACGCTGGCGGCCGGCCGCGAGAACGCGTCCAGGATCGGGGCGACGGCGTCGTTGACCTGCGAGCGGAAGCCGTCCAGCAGCACCTCGTCCACCTTGCCCAGCATCATGATCGTGATCGATGCCAGCAGCAAAAGCGCAAGAGAGAACCGCTGCGCGACCGCACGGATCGCCGCGATCTTCGCCAGTGACCTCTCGCGTGGTCTCACCGGTCTCCCCAACGCACGATCAAAGTGGAACGTTTC
>JANQQD010000228.1 GCA_028285185.1 Anaerolineae bacterium
CGCTGGCTGACCGACGCTGGCTTCCAGCCCGAACACCTCCGCCACCTGCCCGGCGATCCGCTGACCGTGACGATCTGGGCTGGGCGGCGGGTTTCGTAGCGGGTCTGGCTCTGGCCGATCTCTGTCGGCCCTCGTCGACCCGATGCACCTGCCCGAACTTGGCCACGCATCGCCTCCAAAGTCATGACCACGGGGTGGCACTCCCTGATGCCTACTCGCAGATACTCTTTCCCGCATGTCCTGATCCAGCACGTGGCCAGGAAGCACACATACCCGTGGCGCCGACCATCCACAGATCGACATCACTCCTGGGCAGGCAGCATAAGCTATTGAACCGCGCGCCATCCCATGACCAGCTACGAACTATTGCTCCATTTCATGCGAGAATCTGGGTATTGCTTGAGCCCAGCGGATCACTTCATCACTTCCCACGACAATAAAGCGCCAGGATGAACACGATGCCCGATCGAGAGCTTGACCGCCCCACTGCACTTAAGCTGTACCGTCGCCGCCTTCTCTTAAGCACAGGGCTTGGCCTGGGCGGCGCTCTCGTCCCTGCTCCGCTTTGGGCCCAGACGGCCGGCGATGACGGGGGGCGATCGGCAAACCCTCAGGATCCCGCACAGGTGCTACCCGGACCGTTCGGACCGTTCGGCGGACCCGGGGGCGACATACCCGACGTGGACGACGGCACGAAGGAGGATATGGAACAGGCCAGCGAGACCACCGGGGATATCGGTGAGACCCTCGATACCGTCGGCAGGGGTATTGCTGGGGCTGGTGGCGCCGTCGCCGGCATTGGCGCTGTGACTGGCCTCGGCGCCGGGGTCGGGGGCGTCATTTCCATGATCGGTATCGTGACCATGGGCATCGGCGCCATCTTCAACACGATCAGCAGCACGCTGGGTGAGCTTGCTGACGATCCGCCGCGGCAGAACTACCGGCAGCACCCGGCCTGCGGAGCGATGCCGGTTCCGCAATTCGCCACCATGCAGCCGGTACCGGCGCCGCTGTCGTCTCATGCCAATGCCGCGGCCGCATTCCTGGCCGAGGCCGCAAGCTGTCTGGCAGCGCTGGAGTTATGGGGCGGTGCTGCGCAGGCGCGGGACGGGGAATGGATGGCCAACCACCGGACGAATTTCGTGACCCGCTTCAACGCCATGGGAGAGCGCGGTGTCGCCGCAGCCGCGACCGGGCCGGCGGCGGTCGACACAATCCTAGGGACAATGGATGACACAGGTCTCACCTTGGCGATGGTGCGTGACCATGTCTGGTCGAATGGCGACATCGTCACGCGGTGGGGGCAACAGCAAAATCGCGCCCTGCTGGAAGGCCTCGCGAGCCAATGCGGCGAGGTCAGCCGCGTGGCCAGGATACGGCGAGGCCGAGGCGACCGCATCGCGCCGAATCAGCTCGCCGCGCGCTACCAGGCATTGCAGCAGCGCATGGGGGGATTGCCGACATACAGCCAAATCCCCTGACAGGTCTTGCTGCACTGCGGATCGGACGGGCAGGACAAGCCACACGCCTCGCTCGCCATCACGCCTGCCGATGAACGGAGTATGGTGAGCGAGCACGCCGCCTACGTGACCGCGGTGTCTGTTGGCAGTGATGACCCATCAACGGTCACCGCCGGCTGACAGCGCCGTTGGTCAAGCAGGGAGGTCTCGGCAACGCCGCGGTCGCTGGCTCGATCCTGGCACAGTCGACCACATCGTCGATGGGCCACTCCCTCTCTGTGCCTCGGAACTGGCGTCTTGTGCCAAGAGCGGCCGTCGCAGCGAGATCGGCTACTTCTTTTCGAGAAACAGTTCGATGTGACCGCAGGATGTGCAAGCCCGGGCCGCCACCGGCCGTCCGCGGCGGAAGCTGCCCTCGTCTGGCCTCTTGAAACGCAGAGGCGCGTTCCAGACTACGTGGCCATCTTCAAATCCTCTGCCGCCGCAACGCAGGCAGGTGCCGTTGAACTCTGTCATCAGCCATCTCCAGGGGATTGAATGTCGGACCAGACCAACTCCGGCTGCTCGACCTATCCATTGTAGCCGACGCCCAGCCAAAGCACGGTATGCGGATCGCTGTACCGTCCTCAATTGGCGGCCGCGGGCAGGTACCGCCGTTACCGCCGGTACCAGAAGCGCGCCGGGCCTGTGTCGAGGTGCACGAAGCGGCCGCGCCAGTAGATGCCCCAGCCGCCCTGGCCGATGCCGCGGCTTAGGTTGGCGAGGATGTGGATGCCGTAGCCCTCGACGGAGATGTCCGCGGCCTGGCCGCGCAGGTGATAGCTGTTCAGCGCCGCCCCTTCGGAGACCAGGCGCGCGTTCGTCTCCGGCGTGCGGTAGCCGGAATGGATGTTCAGCGTCGGTACATGGCCGCGGGCGCGGAGATAGCGCTGCTGCAGGCGCCACAGAATGTCGAACAGGCGCACATCCATATAGACGGCGGCATCGGCGTGGTGGTCACGCAGCAACAGGTTCAGCCGCTCGCCCATCTCCGGCACATAGCCCACGCCGTCGTGATAGACGTCGTCGAAGGTCTCGCCGGTATGGACGTTGCGCAGCCGCAGGCTGCGGGGTGCGTCGGCGGCGGCGGGCGTCGCGATGCCGCACGCGACCGCAGCCGACAGGCCGGCCAGCCACGCACGGCGGCCCATGGCGCCGGCACTGGTCCGGGCCGCGGTTCCCGGGGGCCAATGCAGCCCCTGGTATGCTGAGCCGCGCACGATGGTCGCCCCCTTAACGCAAGTCTTGATCTCGATATGCGCCGGGCGCTACCAACGCGCGCAATCAGACTGCGCTTGCGTTTACCGACCCGGACCAATGACATGACGATCGCCTCACCCTGCGTCAAGATATGCCTGCTGGATGCCGAACGGCGCTATTGCACCGGCTGCTACCGGACCGTCCAGGAGATTGCAGGGTGGGCGCGGATGAGCGATGCGGAACGCGAGCAGGTGCTGACCCTGCTGCCGGACAGGCAGAGCCGCCTCACCGCCGCCTGACCAATCCGCCCATCGGACCAGTTCGCCGGCCGGGGCGCCGCTGCAGCCCCGGCCGGTGCATTCCGCTCACTCCACCCGCATCACATAGACGACGGTGACGTGCGGCGGCAGCACGCTGACTTCATGTGTGTGGTCGTCAGCCGGCTCAGTCGCCACTGTTTCGGTTTCGGCCGCTTCATCCCCCGCTGCCGGCACCGTGACATCATGGGCATGGCCGCCGGCCTCGGTGGTCGCAGCGGCTGTCGCCTCCACCTGGGCACCGGCGTTATCGCCGCCGACAAGGAACAACCCCCGCAGATCTGGTGTGGATTGGCCGGCAAGCGGGCCACTCTCAATGGCACGGCCGTCGCAGATCACGAAGCCTTCCGGCACTGTTCCGCCATCAGAATAGTCCGGATGCCAGGGCACGATCGCACCGACCGGCACCAGACCGCCGGCAACCATGTCACCGATGCTGGCTGACATCTCGTCCAGCGCCTCCGCCGTGGCGGCCGCCGCCAGCCCGGCTGACAGGGCCTCAAGCTGCGCGTCACGCGTGCCTGCGGCTTCGGCCAGCGCCGCCTGATCCGCGCTCAGCTGATCCACAGCGGCACCCACGGCGTCCGCCGTCTCGGCCAGGCTCGCGACGTCGGACACGACGGTCCCCAGGCCACCTTCCACCGCAGCGAGGCCGTCGCCCAGATCGCCGACCGTCTGCTCCAGAGCTGCCATCGCCTCGTCCTGCACGGCCGACCCGTCGGAGACAAGCGCCGCCAGCTCTGCAACGCTGTCCGTCAGCCCGCCGAATTCCTCGGCCGGTACGGCCGTCACAACGGACTCTTCCAGCGCTGCCACGCGATCCGCCATGTCGGCTACACCAGCCTCCGTCAGGTCAGAAACGGTATCCTCCATCGCGTCGACCCGGCCTGCGACGTCCTTTGGTACTGCCGTGGCCGCCACATATCCGGACAGCGCCAACGCCGCCACGCCAGCCACGAGCGCAAATTTGCTCAGCCCATCCGCCATCGATTCGTCCTTCTTTCGTGAAAAGCCCAGATGCCGGGCTGGGATGATACCGTCGGCCGAGAGGTCTGCAACGGCAGCGGCATAATCGTTCGCAGGCTGCCGCCCATCAACCTTGCATTCCGTTAACGGCCACCGCAGCATTCACCGGCGACCGGCCGCGGCCCGCCATATCCGGCGATGCCAGCCGACGGTTGCGGACACTGTCCGCGACCACCGGGGCCGGCAGGCTCTCCGCGGCGACGGTCGTCAAGAGCTGCGAGACCGCCCCTATGCCCTTTTCCGTTTGCGCGATCGCCTGACCTTGCAGAGCCACCGCGCCAGATCCGTCACCCTGTTGCGCCTGTTCGGTCGCCGCATCCTGCGCAGCGACCACTGGGTTCTGGCGCTCTTGGCCGTGGTCATCGGCATCGCCACGGCGGGCGGCGTCATCGGATTCCGGACCCTGTTGGACCAGATCCAACTGGTGTTCCACGGCTTCTCTTCAGAGGCGGTGGTGACGTTGATCGCGGACCAGCCCTGGTGGCGGGTCGTGCTGGCACCGGCCGCCGGTGGCCTGCTGGTCGGCCTGATGGTGCGCTATCTGCTGCCCAGCGGCCCGGAGGGCGTGCCCCATGTGATGGAGGCGAGCGCGCTGAAGGGGGCGCGCATGCCGCTGAAGAACGGCGTGATGGCGGCTCTCGTCAGCGCCACCTCGCTGGGCGTCGGTGCGTCCAATGGGCGCGAGGGCCCGGCCGTGCATCTCGGTGCCACCATCGGCGCCCAAATCGCCCAGCGGCTGAAACTGTCGGAAAACCTCTCGCGCACACTGCTCGGCTGCGGCGTTGCCGCGGCCGTGGCCGGCAGCTTCAATGCGCCCTTCGCTGGCGTCTTCTTCGCGCTTGAGGTGGTGGTCGGGCATTACGCACTCAGCGCGTTTGCCCCGATCGTCATCTCATCGGTTGCCGCCACGGTGCTGACGCGCGCCCATTACGGCGATTTTCCCGCATTCATCCTGCCGGAAAGCACCGGCATCGTCTCGATCCTGGAGTTCCCCGCCTTCGTGCTGCTGGGCGTGACGAGCGCTGCCGTAGCCGCCCTGTTCATGTGGACGGTGATGGCCGCACAGGACGCCGTGAACCGGCTGGACCCGCCACGTATCCTGCGCCCGGCCATCGCGGGCCTGGCCATAGGGATCTTGGCGCTGCAGTTCCCGCACATCCTGGGCGTCGGCTATGAAGCCACGGACATGGCGCTGAAGGAGACGCTGCCGCTGCATCTGATGATGGCGCTGATCGTGCTGAAGATCGCCGCCACCGCCCTGTGCCTGGCCAGCGGGTTCGGCGGCGGGGTGTTCAGCCCGTCGATCTTCCTGGGCGCCATGACCGGCGGCGCGTTCGGCCTGTTGGCGACCATGGTGTTTCCGGAACTGTCGTCCGGCCAGGGCGCCTATACGCTGGTCGGCATGGGTGCGGTCGCCGGCGCCGTGCTGGGCGCGCCGATTTCCACCATTCTCGTCATCTTCGAGATGTCCGGCGACTACAAGCTGACCATCGCGGTGATGATCGGCGTCGTGGTGGCCAGCGCGATCATCGAACAGACGCTGAATCGCAGCCTGTTCACCTGGCAACTGCATCGCAAGGGCATCAGCCTGCGCGGCGGCCGGGATATGGAATTCCTCGGTCGCATCCGCATCGCCGACGTGATGAAGGACGATTATCTGACCGTCACCGCCGATACGGGGCTGGAGCCGCTGACGGACTGCCTGCGCCGCGCCCGCTACGGCGAAGTGTTCGTTGTCGACGACGACCGTCGCCTGATCGGCGTGATCACCACCGTTGACCTGATGCACGCCGATACGGGGCCCGACGGCGAGGTGCCGACAGCGGGCACCCTGCTGCATCGCGACCCGCCGGCGCTGCAGACAGGCGACGATCTGCATCGCGCCATCAACCTGATGGAGGGTGCCGGAGAGAGCCATCTTCCGGTGGTGGAGACCCTGGAAAGCCGCAAGCTGGTCGGCTTCGTGCATGAGCATGACGTGATGCTGGCCTATCATCGCGCAATCGTTGAGGCGCGGGCCGAAGAGCGCGGCCAGAGCTACGGCACCATCAATCTCAGGCGGCGCTGACCCTCGCACCAGCTCGGCCGTTCCGGCGCGTCGCAGGCATGCTATATCAAGGCCATGACCGATACAGAGCACGCTGGCGCCGACTTCGTGCCGGAGCCGGCCACGAGCCGCCATTCCTATCTCGATTCGCTGAACCCGGCGCAGCGCGAAGCCGTCGAAGCGCTCGACGGCCCTGTGCTGGTGCTGGCCGGTGCCGGCACCGGCAAGACGCGCGTGCTGACGACGCGTCTGGGCCATCTGCTGACGACCGGCCGGGCGCGGCCGTGGCAGGTGCTGGCCGTCACCTTCACCAATAAGGCAGCGCGCGAAATGCGCGACCGCGTCAGCCAACTGACCGGCGCGCCGACGGAAGGCTGGTGGCTGGGCACCTTCCATTCGCTCGCAGCCCGCATCCTGCGGCGCCATGCGGAGCTGGTGGGGCTGACCGGCAGCTTCACGATTCTCGATACCGACGACCAGCTGCGCCTGATCAAACAGCTGTTGGAGGCGGAGAATGTCGACCACAAGCGTTGGCCGGCGCGCCTGATCCTCAGCGCCATCGAGCGCTGGAAAGACCGCGCGCTGACGCCGGACAGGCTGAAGCCGGAAGATGCCGGCGATCTGGCTGGCGGGCGCATGCTGGCCCTCTACAGCGCCTATCAGGACCGGCTGCGCACGCTGAACGCCTGCGATTTCGGCGACCTGCTGCAGCACTGCCTGACGCTGTTCGCCATCACCGAGACCGTGGACGGCCAGACGCGCTTTCCAGTGCTGGAGCAGTATCAGGACCGGTTCCGCTACATCCTGGTCGACGAGTATCAGGACACCAATCAGGCCCAGTATTTCTGGCTGCGCCTGTTGGCACAGCGCCACCGCAATCTCTGCTGCGTCGGCGACGACGACCAGTCGATCTATAGCTGGCGCGGGGCGGAGATCGGCAACATCCTGCGCTTCGAGAGCGACTTCCCCGGCGCGAAGGTGATTCGCCTGGAACAGAACTATCGCTCAACGGCCCGGATCCTCAGCGCCGCTTCGGCGCTGATCGCGCACAATCAGGGGCGGCTGGGCAAGACCCTGTTCTGCGAGGGCGCGGCTGGCGACCCCATCGTCGCCCGCACCGTCTGGGATGGTGAGGAAGAGGCGCGCTGGGTGGTCGACGAGATCGAAGCGCTGGAACGCCAGAAAGTGCGCCTGGGCGACGTCGCCATCCTGGTGCGCGCGGGCTATCAGATGCGCGAGCAGGAAGACCGGCTGATCACCGTCGGCGTCCGCTACCGCGTGGTGGGCGGCCCGCGCTTCTACGAACGGCGCGAGATCCGCGATGCGCTGGCCTATCTCAGGGTTGTCGCACAGCCGGCCGACGATCTGGCGTTCGAGCGCATCATCAATGTTCCACGCCGCGGCATCGGGGCAACGACGATCCGGACCCTCAGTTCCTTCGCCCGTCGGGAACGGATCCCCATGACCGAGGCCGTGCTGCGCCTCTTGCCAACGGACGAACTGACCGGCAAGGCCCGCCGCTCGCTCGGCCAGCTGATGCAGGATTTCGACCGCTGGCGCGCGGTTGCCGGTAGCCGTCCGCACACCGATCTCGCCCGCATCGTCCTGGACGAAAGCGGCTATACCGCCATGTGGCAGGCGGAGAAGACGGTGGAGGCCCAGGGCCGGCTGGAAAACCTGAAAGAACTGGTCGCCGGCATGGAGGAGTTCGAGACCCTGGCCGGCTTCCTGGAACATGTCAGCCTGGTCATGGAAGCGACGGAGGCTGGCGACGCGAATGCCGCCGCGGAAATGGTGACGTTGATGACGTTGCACGCGGCCAAGGGTCTGGAATTCGGCCATGTCTTCCTGCCCGGCTGGGAAGAGGGCGTGTTCCCCAGCCAGCGGTCCATGGACGAAACCGGTGTCGCCGGGCTGGAGGAGGAACGCCGGCTGGCCTATGTCGGGCTGACCCGGGCCAAGACCCGCGCCTATATCTCCAGCGCGGCACGGCGCCGCATCTACGGCATGTGGCAGGACACGCTGCCGTCCCGGTTCCTTTCGGAAATCCCCGCCGACCATCTCGACCGGCAAAGCGACATCGCTCCAGCGTCCGGATTCGACGGCTCGGGCTATCGCGGACTGTTCGAAGCCTCGCGCCAGGCCGCCGTGAACCGCCGGGGACCGCCGATGCTGGACGATGTCGCCTATACGGTGACCCCGCGGACGCGGCCGGAGCAGCCCTACGACGCCGGGCATCGCGTGTTCCATGAGAAGTTCGGGCCCGGCACCGTGCGGCTGGTCGATGCCGACAAGCTGACCATCCAGTTCGACCACGCCGGCGAGAAGAAGGTGATGGACAGCTTCGTCGTTCCGCTCGACCAGGCGACCTGACGGGCATGGCACAGTTCGCCGGCGCCTGGCGCATCGGGCTCAGCGCACCCGCATCCATTGCCGATGCGGCGCAGGACCTCCTGGAAGCCGTATGCGGCAATGTCAGCGCCTTCGAGACCGAGCCCGACGGACCCTGGACCGTCGAAGCTTACAGCGCCCGGAAGCCGGACCGGACGGCCGTCGAAACGCGGTTGGCGCTAGTTGCCGCAGCAGCACGCCTGGCCGAGGTCCCGAACTGCGACATCACCTGGATCGCCCCCACCGATTGGGTGGCGGAGACCAAGGCCGCGTTCCCGCCGGTGCGTTGGGGGCGCTTCTGGATCCATGGGTCCCACCATCGCGCGCCTGCGCCCGCCGCAACGATCCCCCTGGCGATCGACGCGACCGTGGCCTTCGGGACCGGCGAACACCCGACCACCCAGGGATGCTTGAGGTCCATCGAATGGCTGCACCGCCGCCACCCGGTCAGGCATGTGCTCGATCTCGGCTGCGGCAGCGGCATCCTTGCCATCGCTGCCGCCCAGATATGGCGCCCCAAGGGCAGGGTCATGGCAGCCGACCTTGACCCCGATGCGGTTCGGGTCACACGCGCCCATTGTGCGGCCAACGGCGTGGCGGGGCGCATTCGGGCCGTATGCAGCGATGGGCTGCAGTCACGCGGGGTGGGGCGGCACCGGCATTATGACCTGATCCTGGCCAATATCCTTGCGCGCCCCCTGGTCGGCCTGGCGAAGCCGCTGGCGCGGTCGCTGGCACCCGGCGGCATGGCCGTGCTGTCCGGAATTCTCAAGCATCAGGCGGCTTCGGTGACGGCGGCCTATCGGCTGCAGGGGCTGGCCCTGACACGCCGTTTCCAGTTCGGGCCTTGGCCGACACTTATCTTTCGCCGGCCGTCGCATTTTCAACAGAAGTGAGATCCCCTTCACAGTCGGCTGGCCATCAATGCGCCAGCATGTTGCCTCGAAGGTGAGGCAGCGGTCGGTTCGAAAAGGGGGCAGGGCTCATCCTGCCCAGGGGTCCCGAGCCCGTCAGGGCCAAGTCGAAACGGGAACCCGACGGCGAACCGGACTGCACGAAGAGGGGAGCGGAAAGATGCGAAACACCGTGATCCCGATGCGCCGGAAACGACCGGCTTCCGCTGAAGACGCCGTACGGCCGATATGGTCCGGCGCGACGACGACGTTAGGTATCGATGGCGCCCCGGCAGAAGCCTACTGCTCGCCGCTTGCAGGGCAGGCGGCTGGCGGTGCGTTGTCCGCCGTGCGAGGTCGCATTGGCGACGCAGAGGATGCCACGGAACCTCGGCGCCGGCCCGACGACTGGATTCTCGACTTGGTCGACGCCCTGCCGCTGCCGGTGAAATCGGTGCTGCCGCTGCTCGGCGCACTCGCCGGCATCCTGATGCTGTTCCAAGCCTCGGCCGTATCGACGGACGCTCAAGGCCTTGTACGGATAGGCATGGTTACGATTGCCGGACTGTTGGCCGGTCACATCATCCAGTGCTGTTGTGTCGGCGCACTGCTGCTCGCATCCCGCGTCTTCGCGGCGGGTCCGGCCATTCTGAAGGGCTTGCTGGTGGTTGGCGCCGCCGCGTGTCTGATTCACGTGCTGGGGGTACCGGCACTCTAAAGCAGATCGCCCACCCGGCCTCCGCTGCGCACTATAATCGACCTTCTCAGCGCATGTACTCACAATTGGTCGGCACACGGCGCTGGTGGCGATACATAGGGCGGGCGTATGCAAACTCATTACTTTCATATAATCTGCCGTCAATTCCAAATTGTGGACTGCCGAATATTGACTGCCGAGCAGTGAATGGTACTGACGTTCAAAGAGCTTTAACTTCTTTGCAATAGTTTTCGATAATATTCGAAACTTCAGGCAAGGGTGGTAACCACCCTCCCGAAAACCCAAGAGTCAATCAACTACGCCGCAGTCATGACGGCGGAGAAGTCAGAGGGTATGGCGATGTTCTGGCATTCCAGGAGCGAAGATCGTTCAACGACAGCAGAGACATCCTCTGCCGCAGTCGATACAGCAAGATCCTCGTCTGAAGCAGAGCTTGCAGCTTTCATCCACGCTGTAGCTACAGGCGGCCATGCAGCCTTTCCGCCGTGTGAAGGGGCGCTCCATGACAGCCTGGTGGCGCTGACGGAGACGATGAACCGTCAATCGGCCGATGAACTGGAACGGATGGTCACACTGGCCATGCAGTCCAGCGAGGTCATGGCGTCCGTTTCGTTCGTCACCGGCGACGCCCGAGAAATCTCGAGCAACACCCATACCATCGCTTCTGCGGTGGAGGAGCTGAGCGCGGCCATCAGCGCGATCGCCGAAACCAGCAACTCCGTCACGACTGCAGCCGACGCCACGTCGGATTCCGCCTCGGTGGGACTGGAGGCGGTCCAGCGCGCGGCCGGCAGCATGGACAACATCGAGCGCGCTGCCAATGACGCGAGCGAAAAGGTCGACCGCCTGACCATCGCATTCGAAGACATCCGCAAGGTGCTGCGGGTGATCGACGAGATTGCGCAGCAGACCAATCTGCTGGCACTCAACGCCACGATCGAGGCTGCGCGCGCGGGCGATGCGGGACGCGGCTTCGCAGTGGTCGCAGGCGAGGTCA
Organism: Anaerolineae bacterium; assembly: GCA_028285185.1. Lineage (GTDB taxonomy): Bacteria > Pseudomonadota > Alphaproteobacteria > DSM-16000 > Inquilinaceae > JACKIG01. The sequence continues at coordinate 11,089 of JANQQD010000228.1, forward strand.
AAGCCCTGGCCAACCAGACCACCAAGGCAACGGAGGACATCCAGTCCCGGCTGGCCGCCCTTTCCAGCGAGATGGAAGAGATGCGGGCTTCAATGACAGAAACCGCAACGGCCGTGGGCAGCGGGCGGGCGGATATCGACGAGGTCGGAGCGCAGATCAGCTTGGTGGTCGATGGCATCCGCGACGTGACCGGTCGTATTGCCGGCACCGCGTCCAGCGTGACTGAGCAGACAGAAGCCACGCAAGAGGTCGCCCGCAGCGTCGATGTCATCCAGGAGAAGGCCGAATTCAGCCGCAGCAATGCCGAGCGCGCCGTGGCATCCGTGACGACATCAGAAGAGGTGATCAATAGCCGGATAGAGCACCTGCATGCCAACAGCACCGGAGCTTCCATCATCGATGTGGCCAAGGCCGACCACTTCAAGTGGAAAGAGCGCTTGGCCGGCATGATGGTGGGCGCAAACAAGCTGTCGGCGAGTGAGCTGGCCAGCCATCACGAGTGTCGCCTCGGCAAGTGGTATAAAAGCGTCACCGACTCGTCGGTGAAGGCCCACCGGGCTTTCCAAACTCTGGATACGCCGCATCGCCTTGTGCATGAACACGGCAAACGCATGGCCGAGTTGTTTGCCAAAGGGGATCGGGTCGCCGCATTGGCCGAGTTCGAAGAGCTGGAGAAGGCGTCGACCCAGGTTGTTGGCCTCTTGGGCGAGTTGAAGACGATCGTCAACGGCCAGTAACCGTGGCATCCGCGCACGATGTCTGCACGGTTGACGCGAGGCAACGAGCCACTTCGTGACAGAACGCGTGTGACGGCTTGCACTTCGGGGTAGCTTCGCCCTAGCCTCGTCACACGCGGCGGCGGGACCGACCGCAGGACACGCGACTTCGAACAGCAGTTGACCTGGGCCGGCCAGTGAATGACGCAATCGACGGGACCGAGGCGGCGGCGCTGGCGGCCGCCCTCAGGGGTCTCGGTTACCGCGGCGATGGCAACGCTCTGACGGCGATGCTTGCGGGCCTCAATGCCGCACCGGAACCATATGACCGCAGAGCATGGCTCTCGCTTCTCGCCCCCGACGTTCCCCCGGATATCGGCGACAGGCTTGAGCGGTTGCGCAGTCGACTGCGCAATCAACCTACCGCCAAAGGTCCTCCCGACCGGCTGAAGGCACTGCGAACCGAATTGAAGGCGCTCGGCGTCGACGGATTTGTCGTGCCCCGCAGCGATGAACATCCGGGCGAGGACCTTCCGGCAGCCGCGGAACGCCTGGCCTGGATCACCGGCTTCACCGGGTCGGCAGGCCTGGCAATCGTGCTGGCCGAAACCGCGGCCATCTTCGTCGACGGTCGCTATACACTGCAGGCCACCAAGCAGGTCGACGGCACGCGCTTCGAAGTGAAGCACCTGATCAATGACCCGGCGACCGAATGGGTAAAGCAACACCTTCCCCGCAGTGGGCGCCTGGCCTTCGATCCGCGGCTGCACAGCGTGTCCTGGGTTGAGCGGATGCGGCGAGCGCTGGAGCAGGTCGGCGGAACGCTGGTGGCGGTCGAAGACAACCCGCTGGACGCCATCTGGTCCGACCGTCCGCCCCGGCCGATCGCGCCAATCACAATACACCCGCTGGATCTCGCGGGCCGCAGTGCTGCGGAGAAGCGTGAGGCCCTGGCGGACGATCTGGCGAAAGACGGTATCGACGCGGCAGTCATCACCGCGCCGGACTCCATTGCCTGGCTGCTGAACATTCGCGGCGGTGACGTGCCCAATACGCCGGTGAGTCTCGCTTTCGCCATTCTGTCGGCGGACGGAACGGTCGACCTCTTCTGCGACCTGCGCAAGGTCACCGACGCGGCCCGCAGCCATCTCGGCAATCAGGTCATGGTCGCCCCGCCGGAGGCGTTCGGCGAAGCGCTGGATCGCCTAGGTGCCCGTGGCGGCTCCGTTCTGGCCGATCCCACAACGGCCAACGCCTGGATCTTCGAACGGCTCCATCGCGCCGGCGCTCAGATCCGGCGGCAGGCCGACCCTTGTCTCTTGCTGAAAGCCCGCAAGAACGAGGTTGAGCTGCGCGGCGCGCGCATCGCCCATTTGCGCGATGGTGCTGCAGTGAGCCGTTTTCTCGCCTGGCTCGACCGCGAAGCGCCGGGCGGCGAGGTGACGGAGCTGTCTGCGGTCGATCGCTTTCTTGAATTGAGGGCTCAGGCGCCAGAGTTCCGGGGCAGTAGCTTCAGCACCATTTCCGGTGCCGGACCGAACGGCGCCGTCGTCCACTACCGCGCAAGCGAAGAGACGAATCGGCGGCTTGAACGCAACACGCTCTATCTCGTCGACAGCGGCGCACAGTATGCGGACGGCACCACCGACATCACACGGACGGTCGTCATCGGGACACCGACGGACGAGATGCGGGAGCGGTTCACTCTGGTGCTGAAGGGGCATATCGCACTGGCCACGGCCCGGTTCCCAAGCGGAACCACAGGGTCGCAGCTTGATCCCCTGGCGCGGCAGTTCCTCTGGCGGCACGGTCTGGACTACGATCACGGCACCGGCCACGGCGTCGGCAGCTTCCTGGCCGTACACGAAGGCCCGCAGCGCATTTCGCAGCTTCCCAATGCGACCGCCTTGCAGCCGGGTATGATCCTTTCCAACGAACCCGGATACTATGAGGCCGGCGCCTACGGTATCCGCATCGAGAACCTGATCGCGGTGCGCGAGGCTACGGCGCTGGCGTCGGGGCGATCCGATTTCCTCGAATTCGAGGTGCTGACGCTGGCCCCCATCGATCGCCGCCTGATCGAGACCAGGCTGTTGACGACGTCCGAACGACAATGGGTCGACGCCTACCACGCGCGCGTGCACGATGCGCTGGCCCCCCAACTGGACCCGGCGGATCGCGGATGGCTCGCCGCAGCGACCGACCCCCTTCCCGACCAGGCGGCGTGACCGCCGCTGGCGCCGGCGGCATGGCCCGGCCGGCCGATCAGGCTGCCGCTGCCGCCGCCCAGGGTCTGGCCGCGGAAAGGGCCGGTAACCTGCAGGTTGCCTGCAACTGGTACCACGCCGCCGTCACGGCTTATCCAAACCACGTTGACGCCCATCGGCGTCTGGCAGCGGTGCTCTATCGCCTGGGCCGTGCGGAACAAGCGACGGGCGTCGGGCTGAAAGCGATGGCGCTCGATCCCAGCGATGGTGCCACCGCGGCATCGCTCGGGCGGCTGCTGCGGGGCCGCGAGATCAATCTGGCCCGATCCGACCCGATGCTGGATGCCGGCATTGCCGCCTGCCTGACCCACCCGAACGCGAATCCGGACGATTTTCGACTGATCGCCGAAGCGGCGTTGCGCGTATGGCCCCCGATTTCGGGTCTGACTGGGGCCGTCCGCCGCGGACGGCCGCCGGATGCCGCCTGGTGCCTGTCGGACACGGGGCGGCAGGCACTGACGGCACCGCTTATGGTCGCCTTCCTGTCGCGGACGCTGAATACCGACGGCGACATCGAAACCGCGTTCGTGTCGCTGCGCCGCTGCCTGGCGACCGCGCCGGCCCGCATCTGGCAGGCACCGCATGTCATCGCCTTCGCCACCGCCCTCGCCCGCCAGATGCGCATCAACGAGTACGTGTTCGTCGTCACCGCTGAAGAGGCGGATGCGGCCCGGCGGGCTGTCGAAGACCTTGAGACATGCGATGCTTTGACGGCTGATCGCCGCCTCCCGGCCCTGATGACAGCCGCGCTGTACGGGCCGCTGGTCAATCTCCCCAACGCACGGCTCTTGGCCGACCAGGCCGATGCCCTGCCCAATCCGGCCGGCGACTTCGTGCGGGAGAGCGTGACGGAGGATCTGGCGCTGCGGGCGACGGCTCAGTCGGTTGCCAGCCTGACACCGCTTGCGGACATCGTCTCGACCAAGGTCCAGGCGCAATACGAAGAGAATCCCTATCCACGCTGGCTGGAATTCAAGCGACCCAAGGCCGGGGGATGGCGCGAAGAGCTGACGGCCCTCGCTGGAACCTCAGGCCTCGCCTCCAGCGTAACGGCACCGCGGGTCCTGATCGCCGGATGCGGAACCGGGCGGCAGCCCCTGTCACGGGCCATCAGCTACGGCACCGCATCCGACATCTTGGCCGTGGATTTGAGCCGGCAGAGCCTGGCCTACGCGATCCACCAGGCCGAGCGCCTGGACATCCGGCACGTGCACTTCGCGCAGGCCGACCTGCTGGAACTGACACCGGACGCAGCCGGCGACTTCGACATCATCGAGGCTGTCGGTGTCCTGCATCACCTGGCTGACCCGTTGGCCGGCTGGCGTGTGCTTGTGAACCTACTTCGTTCCGGCGGACTGATGCGCATCGGCCTCTACAGCCGGCTCGGGCGGGCGGACATCAATCGCATCCGAGACGACATCCGACAGCAGGGTATTCCCGCCGAGCCGGACGCCATGCGCGCCTACCGCCAGACGCTGCTGCAGTCCACCGAGCCCCATGTCCGGCGCGTCCTTACCGGCCTTTCCGACGTACACAGCCTGAGCGGCTGCCGCGACCTGTTGTTTCATGTGCAGGAGCACCAGTTCACGCTGCCGGAGATCGCCGACGCCCTGGCAGCGCTGTCGCTGGAGCTGTTCGCCATCGAGCGCCATGCCAACATGCGCGAGGCTCTGCCCGGCCCATCGGATCTGGACGGCTGGCTGGCGGCGGAGGCCGCCAATCCGGATCTGTTCCGCGCGATGTATGTCTTCTGGTGCCGGAAGGTCTGACCGCCGTCTGCCGACGCGCGCGGTGCCTATCCCGTTCGGCCGATCATCGCCAGCCAGTCTGCCTCGCTCAGCACCGTCAGCCCCAGATCCCGTGCTTTCGTGGCTTTGGAGCCAGCGTCGGCCCCGACAACGACGAAATCCGTCTTCTTTGAGACCGAGCCGGCCACTTTGGCGCCCAGCGTCTCCGCCATCGCCTTGGCCTCCGGCCGGCTCATGCTCTCCAGGCCACCGGTAAAGACGATGGTCTTGCCAGCAAGGGGACTGTCGCCGACCGTCTGGTCCACGACATCCTCGACCGTCAGAACGTCTTCAAGGGCCTCCATCACCGAGAGGTTGTGCGGCTCGGCGAAGAAGCCGATCAGGTCGTCGGCGACGGACGGCCCGATCTGGTCGATGCCGGTGAGATCGGCATAGGCTTCGCCTGCCCGGTCTGCTGCCGCCACCATGGCGCTGCGCCAGTCGGGCAGCGATCCGTAATGCCGGGCCAGCAGCCGGGCCGTCGCCTGGCCGATCTGCCGGATGCCGAGCGCATAGATGAACCGGTCCAGCGGCACCCGCCGGCGGTCGGCAATGGCGCGGAACAGATTGGCGGCGGAGCGTTCGCCCCACCCCTCGCGCTCGGCCATGGGGGGAGCCACCTCGCCGTCCCGCTCTTCCAGGCGGAAGATGTCGGCAGGCCCCTTGACCAGGCCCTCGGCGTGGAACGCACGGATGTGCTTGTCGCCCAAACCCTCGATATCGAAGGCATCGCGGCTGACGAAATGGCGCAGCCGTTCCACTGCCTGCGCGGGACAGATCAGCCCGCCGGTGCAGCGGCGCACCACCTCGCCTTCTTCGCGGATGGCGAGGCTGCCGCATTCGGGACAATGGTCGGGATAGGCGAACTCCACACTGTCTGGCGGACGCCGCTCCGCAACGATGCCCAGCACCTGGGGGATCACGTCGCCGGCGCGCTGGATCAGCACGGTGTCGCCCTCCCGGACGTCTTTGCGGCGGATTTCGTCCTCGTTGTGCAGGGTGGCACGGCTGACCACCACGCCGCCGACGGTCACGGGCTCCAGATCCGCCACCGGGGTCAGGGCCCCGGTGCGTCCCACCTGAATGAAGATCCGGTTCAGGCGTGTCTGCGCCTGCTCGGCCGGGAACTTGTGCGCTACGGCCCAGCGCGGTGCACGGCTGACGAAGCCAAGGCGCTGCTGCCAGTCCAGCCTGTCCACCTTGTAGACGACGCCGTCGATCTCATAGGCGAGGTCCGCCCGTTCGGCCATGATGCGCCCATAGTGGGCCATCAGCGACGCGACGTCGTCGCACAGCGCCGCGGGCTCGTTCAGCTGAAAGCCCCACGCATCGAGCTTGCGACGCGCATCGGACTGCGTCTCGGCGAACGGCGCGGAAACCTCGCCCCAGGAATAGCCGAAGAAGCGCAAAGGCCGGCCGGCCGTTACCGTCGGATCGAGCTGGCGCAGCGATCCGGCAGCGGAGTTCCTGGGGTTGGCGAAGACGGGTTCGCCGGCGGCTTCACGCCGTTCGTTGAGCGCGCGGAAATCCTGGCGGGTCATATAGACCTCGCCGCGCACCTCCAGCACACGCGGTGCGTCCGCCGGCAGGCGCTGTGGAATGTCGGCGATCGTGCGCACATTGGCCGTGACGTCTTCACCCTCGCTGCCGTCGCCCCGCGTGGCGGCAAGCGCAAGCACGCCTTCCTCGTATCTCAGGCTCGCCGACAATCCGTCGATCTTAGGCTCCGCCAGGATGGCCAATGCCGCGTCGGGTTCGAGGTTGAGGAAGCGTCGGATTCGGGCCAGGAACTCGGTGACATCCGCCTCGTCGAACGCATTGCCGAGCGACAGCATGGGCAGCGCATGACGGACCTTGCGGAAACCGGTGGCCGGCGCAGCGCCAACCCGGTCCGAGGGGCTGTCATCGCGCTTCAGCTCTGGAAACCGATCCTCGATGGCCGCATTGCGGCGGCGGAGCGCGTCGTACGCCGCATCGCTGATCACGGGTGCATCGTGCTGATGATAGGCGGCATCGTGTCCGGCGATCTCGGCTGCCAGGGCCGCCAGCTCCGCAGCCGCCTGATCCGCCTCCAGCGCGTCAACGGGAATGTCGCGATAGGGCGTGCTGTCCATTGCCTGGTCCTGCGGGTCTGGTGGCTCAGAGGTCGCGGGCGCCGATCAGGCTCTCGGCAGCCGCCCGCGCCTGTTCGGTGATGGTGGCACCGGACAGCATGCGGGCGATTTCCTCGCGCCGCTCCGTTGCACTCAGTTCCACCACCGTCGTCAGCACCGCCTGGTCGCCGGCGCTCTTCTGCACCTGCCAGTGATGGCCGGCACGGGCTGCCACCTGAGGGCTGTGGGTGACGACCAGCACCTGCAGCCGGCCGCCCAGGCGGGCGAGCCGTTCGCCCACGGCGTCGGCGACAGCCCCACTGATGCCGCTGTCCACCTCGTCGAACACAAGGGTCGGCACACTGCCGGTCGCGGCCAGCACGACCTTGAGCGCCAGCATGAACCGGGCCAGCTCACCGCCGGAGGCGATCCGGTTGATGGGCCCCAGCGGCGAACCGGGATTGGTGGCCACCAAAAAGCTGACGCGATCGATCCCCGCTGGCCCCCAGCCGTCCTCCGGCAGACGGTCGACCTGCGTCCGGAATGTCGCCCTGCCCAGCCGCAACGGGTCCAACTCCGCCGCAACGGCTCCATCGAGCCCCTGCCCGCCTTCGGCTCTCGCGCTGGACAGCGCCTCGGCCGCTGCCACATAGGCGTCCCGTGCCGCGGCGGCCTCTTTGGTCAATCCGTCAATCAGATGCGTCTGATCGTCGATCATGGTCAGCTTCGCGGCCATCGCCTCGCGCAGGTCGGCCAGCTGATCGACCTCGACCGAATGCTTGCGGGCGAGCCCTCTCAGCGCAAACAGGCGCTCCTCGATCCGCTCCAGCTCGCCGGTATCGTGCTCCATATCGGCGATCAGGTGCTGCAAGGCGCCGGCCGCCTCTTGCGCTTCCGTGGCCGCTCGGTCGAGCGAGTCGAGCACGGCGTCCAGCATCGATCCGGCCCGGTCGCGGATCCGCTCCAGCGCGCGCAGGCTCTGAGCCATGGACCGTTCCGCCCCCCGGTCGCCGATCAGCCCGTCCAGCGCGCCGGACATCGCCTCGACCAGCCGTTCCCTATTCATCAGAAGCGCGCGGCGTTCCGCCAACGCTGCCTCTTCGCCCGATGCAGGCTCGAGTGCGTCAAGCTCTTCCAACGCGTGGCGCAGGAAGGCCTCCTCCGCCCGTGCCTGGTCGATCTGGTCGGACAGCGCCTTGCGCCTGCCTTCGGCGTCGCGCCAGTGCCGCCAGGCGTCAGCCGTCTCGGACCGCCGATCGTCCGCACCACAATAGGCGTCCAGCACGGCCCTGTGGGTCTGCGGGTTCAGCAGGCCCTGGGTGTCGAACTGGCCGTGCACCTCCACCAGCATCTCGCCGATCTGGCGCAACAGCCCGACACCGATGGGCTGGTCATTCACATGGGCGCGACTGCGCCCCTCGGCTGTCAGGGATCGCCGCAGCACCACCGGCACCATCAGCGCCTGATCCACGGGCAGGTCGTTCTGACGCAGAAACTGGACAGCCGCATGGTCGGCGGGAAGATCGAATTCCGCAGTCACCGTCGCCTGGTCGGCACCATGGCGCACAAGGCCGCTGTCGGCGCGCGATCCGAGCGCCAAGCCCAGCGCGTCCAGCAAAATGGACTTCCCCGCCCCGGTCTCCCCGGTCAGGGCGCAAAGCCCGGCCGGAAACTGGAGGGAGAGCCGATCGATCAGAACGACGTTGCGGACCGTTAGGCTGACCAGCATCGCCGGCGGCGGCGCCTAGAACAGCCAGCCGAACCAGCCTTCGTCTTCTTCCGGAGGCCGGACGCTCTCGTCCACCATGACAGCATAGCTGTCGATATACCATTCGCTGCCGGGATAGTTGTATCCCAGCACGGCGGCCGCGGATTGAGCCTCTTCGTGCAGCCCAAGGGCCAGATAGGCTTCGGTCAGCCGATGCAGGGCCTCCGGCACGTGCGTTGTCGTCTGGTGTTCGTCGATCACCGTGCGGAACCGGTTGATGGCGGCGTTGTAATGGCCCTGCCGCAGATACCAGCGGCCGATCTCCATCTCCTTGCCGGCCAGTTGGTCTTCGGTGAGGTCGAGCTTCAGCGAAGCATCACGGGCATAGACGCTGTCGGGAAAGCGATTCACCACCTCCTGCAGCGCGTCCTGCGCCAGCAAGGTCATGCGCTGATCGCGCTCCACGTCGGAGATACGCTCGTAATAGCAGAGCGCGCGCAAGTAATAGGCATAGGCGATGTCTTCATGGCCGGGATGAAGCCGAATGAACCGGTCAAGCGCAACCACCGCCTCGTCATATTCCAGGGCTTCGTAATGGGAATAGGCCGCCATCACCTGCGCCCGGGTCGCCCATTCCGAATAGGGGTGCTGGCGCTCGACTTCGTCGAACAGCTCGGCTGCGGTCGATTCGTTGCCCGCCTCCAGCTCGGTCACGGCCTCGCCGTAGATATCCTCAGGCGGCCGTTCGATGTACTGCAGCTCTTCATCGCCGCCGCATGCGCCAAGCGCAAGCGATCCGGCCAGACCAAGCGCGGCTACCAGGCTCGGCAGCCCGGTCCGCGAAGTCCTCGAATTGCGTGTAGCCATGACCTCAGCGTCTCATCCACTCGCCCACACGGGGACAGCGCCGCGCCGGCATGGCGGACGCCGTCCTCGCCGTTCCCTTATAGCATGTCGCGTATTGGCGCCACCATGCGGGGATGCGTCTTGGCGAAGGGGTGATGTTCCGTGAACGCGCGACAGGCCGGCCGCGCAGAAAACGCCTTTGGGATCGAAGCCTACGCCACCCCGGCATAGGCTGGGACATCGTCACCGACGCCCGACTGCTCGTCCACCGCGGGCGTCAGGCACCAGGCATCCGCATCGGCGAACAGCGCATCCAAGAGACGGTGATTCAGCGCGTGGCCCGACCGATGCCCGTGGAAATGGCCGAGTATGGGCGCGCCGGCCAAGTAGAGGTCGCCCACGGAATCAAGGATCTTGTGGCGTACGAACTCATCCGCATAGCGCAGACCGTCGCGGTTCAGAATCTTGTCGCCGTTGACCACGATGGCGTTGTCCAGCGATCCGCCGCGCGCCAGGCCATGGGCGCGCATGTTCTCGACATCCTGCAGCAAGCCGAAGGTGCGGGCCCGCGCAAGCTCCCGCTTGAACGTTCCGTTGACCAGCTCGACCTCACCCTCCTGATGGCTGATGGCCGGGCTTTCGAAGTCGATCTCGAAGGTGAACCGGGCTGCATCCGCCGGCTCCAGCGCCGCATGCGCCTGCCCCGCCGTCACGGCGACGGGCTTCAGCACCTTGATGGCCCGGCGCGGGGCCGATTGCGCTGTCAGTCCGGCGCACTCGATCAGAAAAACGAAGGGGCCGGCGCTGCCGTCCATGATCGGCACTTCCGGGCCGTCCAGCTCAACGATCGCGTTGTCGACGCCACAGCCCCGCAACGCCGCCATCAAGTGTTCCACCGTCCCGACAGACACGCCGGCGTCGTTGCCGATCACCGTGCACAGCTTGGTGTCGCGGACGTTGCGCCACGTAGCCTGCACGTCTGAGATCGCCGCATCGACATCCGTCCGGCGAAACACGATACCGCTGTCCGGCTCCGCCGGGTGCAGGGTTAAGCAAACCTTAACACCCGAATGAAGTCCGATACCGGTGCAATGAATCGGCGCCTTCAGCGTCTTCTGCGCCAATGCTTGCCCTTCGAATCGATAGACAGTCACGGTAAATCTGCCCCCAATCTCACCCCTGTCGGACGGGAGCTTCCTCTGCTTCCTTATGGTGATAACGGCTTTACTTCTGGAAGCATGCAAAAGAAAGCTCCAGGGGCTTGGTATCAATAACCCCTGGAGCCGACAAATCACTCTTTGTTACGGAATGTTACC
>JANQQD010000253.1 GCA_028285185.1 Anaerolineae bacterium
CGGCAAAGCAGGTCTGCAATACGTCCACCGGCAACTCGCCCCAGGTGCTGAGCATCGGCGCAAGAAATGTGGCGAGCGCCCCCCGCCGCCGGGCCTGGCCTGCTGCCTCGGCATGAAAGTCCCAGGGCGTGGCCAGCAGCAACAGGGCGCTGACCGCATCGCGCCGCCGTTGCGCCAGGGCGACCGCCAGCAGCCCGCCCATGCAGTAGCCCGCCACCGGCATGGCGCCATGCGCATAATGCAGGGCTGCGTCGAACGCGCGGTCCAGCCGCCCGGCGATATAGCCGGTCAGCGTGAGGCCACGCGCCGCTTCATCCGGCCGACCCCAGTCGACCAACAGCGGTCGGAACCCCTGGCCGGCGAGCCAGCGCAGAAAGCTGCGGTCCGGCGACAGGTCGAGAATGTAGCTACGGTTGACCAGCGAGGGTATGAACAGAACCGCCGGCCCGCCCTCGGGCCGATAGTCCAAGAGCCGCGTGTTTCCTTCCTGCCAGAGGGTCGGCGGGTCGGGCAGCGTCCGGCGATAGGCGTGATGGCGATAGCGCGCGAGGCCCTGATGCAAGAGGGCGAAGCGGCGATTAATCTCCCTTAGGAGGGCCGGAACGCCTTCGGCTTCGCGGGCGAGCAGGGCGTTTGCCGTCTGCGTCAGCTCCGGATTGGCTGGCGGTCCCGGCAGCCTCCAGTCGCTCGAGCCGTTGCTCAAGCGCGGTAATGCGGCGAGTGAGCTCAGCCAGACCGTTTGCGCCAGCATCAGGTGCAGCGCCAGCGGCCTCGGTCCCTGTCTGGGCAGATGTGTGGCCGGCGCTGTCATCCTTGGCCTCCCGTCGCGTGGCGGCGGCCAGGGGCCAGAACGGCACCTGCATCAGAGGCGCCAGCGCCGCCATCTGCTGGTTGAACAGACCGACCATGCGACCCAAGGCCTCGGACGATTCCGGATCGACGGCCATGGCCGTCCACTGTTCCTGCCACAGATCGAGGTATCGGCGGGCCAGATCGGCCATATCCCGGCTCTCAGACATGTCTCAGACTATATCGAAGCGCATGATCGATTGCCTAGGGCGGAGTCGGCCGATCGCGCGGGGGATGTCCAAGTACTTGCGTTGCACCGCCGCGATCCGCTACCAAGTGTAAGGGTTGCAGACCTGCAACTCAGCGCGTCCCCGCGAGGCAGGAGCGATGAGCGACAAAGATTCCGGCGAAAGCGCGCCTATCACGATCAAGAAGTATGCCAATCGGCGTTTGTACAACACAGCGACCAGCAGCTATGTGACGCTCGACCACCTTTGCCAGATGGTCAAGGACGGCGCGGACTTCGTGGTCTATGACGCCAAGACCGGCGCGGACATCACCCGGTCGGTGCTGACCCACATCATCGTGGAGGAGGAGGCCAAGGGGCACAACATGCTGCCCATCGGCTTCCTCAGGCAGCTGATCAGCCTCTACGGCGACAACATGCAGTGGATGGTGCCCCGGTACCTGGAATACTCCATGCAGGTTTTCGCCCGGAATCAGGAGCAGATGCGCGCCTATTTCCAGGAGACGGTCAGCGGGCTGTTCCCGTTCGGCGCGTTCGAGGAGATGGGCAAGCAGAACGTCGCCATGTTCGAGCGGGCGATGCGCATGTTCTCGCCGTTCGCTGCGGCGGGCGGTGGTTCGTCTCCGCTCGGCAAAGCGGCCGAGGCCAGCCAGACGGCACCCGCCGATGCGACGGCGAACGAGCTGCAGGCGCGCCTCGACGAGTTGCAGGCCCAGATCCGGACGATGAAACAGTTGACCGAGTCGGCCAAGGCGGAAGCGGCGAAGACCGAGGACGCACCGTCCGAAGCTGTCAAGGAAACGGCTGCACAAGCGAAGTAGCTGTTTCGCTTCCTTTTGCCCGGGCGCCGCTGCGGCGCCTCTGTTTCCCGTTGCCGATGTCCGCGCAGGTGTTTCTCCGATCGGCGGTCCAGCGACACCGTCTGTCTGGTCGTCGCAGGATGGTCTGCGGGCGTTCGGGCCACTATCGTGCCGCTTCTTCGGTAAGGCAGGTGAGAGGCAACGGCGATGCCCACGGTTCCATTGATCGAGTACGAAGATGCCTCGCCGGCGGTTCGCGCCGTCTACGACGACATCATGGCCACCCGCGGCATCGACTGGGTCAACAATTTCTGGAAGGCGCTGGCCAGCCACCCGGATCTGCTGGCCGACACGTGGCAGCGGCTGAAGCAGGTGATGGCCCCTGGCGCGCTCGATCCGCTGACGAAAGAGATGATCTATCTCGCGGTCAGCATCGCAAACGGCTGTGACTATTGCATTGCCAGCCACACGGCGGCCGCCCGAGCCAAGGGCATGGGCGAAGCAGCGCATGGTGAACTGATCGCCGTGGCCGGTCTTGCCGCACAGTTGAACCGTGTGGTCCAGGCCTATCGGGTGCCGATCGACGACCGGTTCGAAGGACCACCGGCGTCGTGAGTGCCCCGGCCGTTCCGTCCCGGCCGGTCGTTGGCATCGGGGTCGTCATCTGGCGCGACAGCCGCGTGCTGCTGATCCGCCGGGCGCATCCGCCGCGTGCGGGCGAATGGAGCCTGCCGGGCGGCCACCAGGAACTGGGGGAGACGGTGATCGAGACCGCCGTGCGCGAGGCGCGAGAGGAAACGGGTCTGGACATCGAGCCGAAGGGGATCGTCACGGTCGTCGACGCGATCAACCGCGACGCGGATGGGGCGATTCGCCGCCACTTCACATTGGTGGAGATCCTGGCCGAGGCGCCTGCTGGAGAGGCGGTGGCCGGTGACGATGCCGCTGCCGTCCGTTGGGCGGACCTGGAAGAGATCGATGATCTGGTGGCGTGGTCCGAGACACGTCGCGTCATCCGCCTCGCGGCCGAGATGCGCGGCCGCGGTCAGGTATAGTCGGGGGAGCAAACATGTCCGGTCCGAGGACCTATCGGATCGCCCTGATTCCGGGCGACGGCATCGGCCGCGAGGTGGTGCCGGAAGGCGTGCGCGTGCTGGAGGCGGCGGCCAAGGCGTATGGCTTCGACTTCGAATGGGCTGAATTCGACTGGTCGTGCGAGCGCTATCACGAGACCGGTCGGCTGATGCCGGAAGACGGCGTGGCCCAGGTGGCGGCGTTCGACTCGATCCTGCTGGGTGCTGTCGGCTTTCCTGGCGTGCCCGATCACGTGTCCTTGTGGGGCCTCTTGATCCCGCTGCGGCGAGAGCTGAAGCAGTACGTCAATGTCCGGCCCGTGCGGCTTCTGAAGGGCATCACCTCGCCGCTTGCGGGGCGGGGGCCGGACGACATCGATTTCGTGGTCGTGCGCGAGAACAATGAGGGCGAGTATTCCGAGATCGGCGGGCGCATCTATGCCGGCACGGATGACGAGACGGTGATCCAGGAAGCCGTGTTCACCCGCCGCGGCGTCGACCGGATCCTGAAATACGCGTTCGATCTGGCGCGCACGCGGCCACGCAGGCACCTGACCTCGGCCACCAAGTCCAACGGCATCGTCCACACCATGCCGTTCTGGGACGAGCGGTTCCAGCGCATGGCCGCCGACTATCCCGATGTGGCAACGGCCCAGTTCCACATCGACATCCTGACTGCCCATTTCGTGCAGCATCCGGATTGGTTCGACGTGGTCGTCGGTTCCAACCTGTTCGGGGACATTCTGTCGGACCTTGGCCCGGCGGTCGCCGGATCGATCGGCATCGCGCCGGCCGCCAACATCAATCCTGAGCGCGAGTACCCCTCAATGTTCGAGCCGGTGCATGGCAGCGCGCCCGATATCGCCGGTCAGGGTATCGCCAATCCGGTGGCGACCATCTGGTGTGCAGCCCAGATGCTGGAGCATCTGGGCGAGGCGGATGCTGCCAGCGCTGTCATGCGGGCGATCGAAACCGTGCTTGTGGAGCCAGGCCTGCGGACTCGCGATCTCGGCGGCACCGCCGATACCATCGCCTGCGGCCGGGCGGTCGCGGAGGCGGTGGCATGACACCAGCCCCTTAAGCCTGCAGTTCGGTCAGCAGCTCCGCCAGCAGTTCCATGCCCGCGCCCCAGCCCTTGTCCATGCCCGCCATCGCGGCAGAGAAGCAGGCAATCTCCGCCTCGCTTGCCTCATGCGGGACCCAGGTCAGCCGCATCCGGGTCTGACCGTCCTCCTCGGCAAACGTCACTGTCGTCAGCAGAACCCGCGGCCAGTCTGCCATCATCGGATTGGCGATGATGGTCCAGTCCGCATCCGAGACGGAATGCAGCCAGACGAGCCGTTCCGGCGGGGCCACCTCTGTGAACTCGACGCGCTGATAGTGGGAGTTGCCGCCCCATCGCATCTCGCCGAGCCACAGCCCGCCGGGTTTCAGCTCATGGCGGTGGATGATGGTCTCCACCCTCGGCCCGTACCAGCGCGGCAACAGAGCCGGATCAGTCCACGCCTTCCAGACCAGTGCCCGCGGCGCATCGAAGACACGCTCCAGCACATAAGTCGGCAGATCGCTCATTCCTCGGCCCCCTTCATCCCTGCTTTCTTCAAGTCTTCCAGCAGGTCATCGAGCTGATCGAAGCTCGACGACCAGAATTGACTGAACTCCTCAAGCCAACGCACCGCTGCCGCCATCGGTTCGGCCTTCAGCCGCGCCGGGCGGCGCTGTCGATCGACATCCCGCTCGATCAACCCCGCCCGTTCCAACACCTTCAGATGCTTTGACACCGCCGGCTGGCTCATTTCGAACGGCGCAGCGATCTCGTTCACCGATGCCTCGCCCGTCGCCAGCCGTGACAGGATCGCCCGCCGCGTCGGATCGGCCAGCGCGGCAAAGACCGCATCGAGAGGCCCAGGGCTCGGTCTATAACCAATTTGTTCCATAACAATATGGTTATACAAATGTCGCGTCGACGTCAATCCACGACGGCACGAAGAAGCGACGGTGACCGTGTCAGAACACGCAATCTGCGGTGAGGATGTCGACGATGATCGACCGGGCCCCGCCATCGCCGTCGGAGACCAGCACGAATCGCTGCCCTTCGGATCGGTACGGGTCGATGGTCATGCCTTCATAGTTCGCGGCCGGCAGACTGCCGCTGAGGTCAAGCGTGGTCTCGACCGAAAGACTGCCATCCGCAGCTTCAGTGATGCGCGCGATCCGTGCCGATAGACCGAGTCCGGTTATCTCGCGCTCCAGCACGTAGATCCGGCCGTCGTTTCCGCCGACGGCATCGCCGGGCGCCACGGCGAAGCCGGTGCTGTAGGTGAGGGCCGTCGCTGCGATCGATGCGCCGGTCGGCGGGTCGAAGCGCCAGGCGGCGCGCCCGGCAAGCTGCAGGGGCACGCCCTCCTCGATCGCGACGATGCGGCCGTCGCCGGCCAGTGCCAAGGCCTCGACTCCCCGGTTCCAGTCGAGGGCTCGCCACGCATCCGGCACGGCGATGACCGTTGCCGGACCGCCGGTAAGGCCACTCAGACCGGGTGGGAAGACGACCAGCCGGTGAGAACGTTCGAAGCTGACCAGCCAGCGTCCATCGGGCAGGCGCAGCAGCGCCTCTGCGTCCCGGTCGGAATTGGTGGCGGTCTCTAGGCCGGCCAGCCGACCCTGGGGCGTCAGCTGTGCGCCATCGTCGCCCAATGACAGGGTGTAGACGCCGCCTGCATCGCTGATGGCGATGAATTCGCCGGGCTGGTCCGCCGGCGCGACACCGGAAAGACCGCCAAGGTCCTCCGCGATTTCGTAGGCTCGGATTTCGGGTGCCGGGCAGCCGGCCGTAGCGGCAGCGGGGGCAGACTGCGAGAGCGCCGACGCGACAATGACCGGCGATTCGCTGGGCGGTGGGGACACAGGTCCCGGCGCCGCCGCGGGTGCTGCCGGTGTGACCGGTGCCGACGCCATGGCCGGTGTCGGTGGCGAAGCGCTGGAACAGCCGCAGACGACGAGGCCGATGGCAAAGCATCCTGCGAACGCGCGCGAAGCAATCATACCGACATCCCGACGGGTCGAACACGGTCGCCGGCGCTCGGGCTCGATCGTCCAAGCACCACACCTTGACGAAGGGGCTCCAGCGGGACCTTCGTCCCGTCGGAGCCCCTTACATATGCCGTTATTGAATGATGATCGTACAGCCGGATCCGGCACCGCCGCACCACAGCTCACCCGTCGTCGGGTCTTGGCGGACCTGAAGGCTCACCTGCTGTGCCGCCGTCCCGATCGGCTCAAGGGCGCCGCCGCGCAGTCCCTGTTCGATCAGCCGGGTCAGGCTCGGAACGTGGACGAGGCATTCCTGACGGGGGCTTTCGTCGGCGCGTGCACCGGTGATGCGCACCTCGGTGCCGTCCGACAGCGTCAGCAGATAGCCCCTCTCAGAGGACGCAATCTCAGCCGAAGAAACAGCGTCTTCGCGGTTGAACCGGGGACGGTCCTGGGCCTGTGCTTCGGCGAGGCTACCTGCAACCATCGCCGTAAGGAGGGTACCGAGAAGGGCTGAGCGGATGGGAAGGACCATGGATCGTGTTCTCCTGTCTTCTTGTTGATGCAGTCACAGGCGTGACACCGTCGCGCCTGTCGGCCTGATAGATGCTGCACCCGGCAACGGCGGACCGCCGGTCGGTGCCCCGTTGGACAATCGTAAGTCCGTCGATTCTCAAACGCGGCGGATTCGAGCCGCATTCTCGCCCATTCAACGTCTTGATCCGACTTTCGAACTCAATGGGACGGTCCATCCGGCGGGCCCCTCGCGTGGGATGTTCGTGGGCTCATCTCTCGTCCGTAAGACCCATCGACACGAAGGAGATGCCGTACCGGGCGCTTGGTCAGGCACGGATCTTTTTTTGGCGACCAATCTGTCAAAAGAATGGTGTCGTGTGTTCACAGCCCTCGTCTGGGATCGGAGATCTCATCCAGCAGCTCGGACACTGCATGACCGCAGTGCGGCATCCCTCTGATTGTCGGATTGCCGGTGAGTTCCGGGGGGAACGCGACGTTACATGGCTGAATGCCACCTTTGGGAAATTCACAGAGGCCTGCATCCGTTTTCGCAGCTTGGTCGGTAGAGGGTCATGTAAGTCGGCCGAGCCGGCTTGCCGCGGGACAAAGGCCTTCGCCCTCCCGCGAACGCAACCCTCGGGGCATCGAGATGATCGGCCAACCGGCGGCGCAGAGTTACGGATGATTGGGAAAAGACGAGCGCTCGGAAATGGGCAACACCATGATGGTCGCAACGGTTTCCCCGCAGTCCTGCCCGCGCTCGGGTGAGTGCCTGCCCCGACTGCCGGCCACGGCCGAGCCAGAGGAGCCGCAAATGTCCAAGACCATCAAGATCTGCCCTGACGGTAACGACATGCGAACCGGTGCCCGTAGTCGAAGGGCTAAGTCGGTTGCCCATGCGACTGCGGTTGAACCCCGGTCTGACACCCGCAGGATCGTCGACAGCGTGCTGAATTCAACGAATGCCGATCGTCGATCTTTCGCGACGCCGTGCGATCGTGCAGCAACGCAGCCGACCATGCGTAGCGATGACTCCTTCGATGAGGCGGCCGGAACCATCTCTGTCGCGGCAGACCTTCCGACGTCTTTGACCGGTTCGGTGTTTGCCGGTCGAGGGCCGTTCCAAAAGCCCGAGATCGACCCCGATCAGCCGCCGCAGGTCTCTCCGCCCGACCGGCGGACAGCCATCGACGACGTCATCGATGCCGTGGCCCTGGCAGCTGTCGACGAAATTCTGCTCGCGATGCAAGGCAAGGGCGACAGGGACATTATGGCGGCGCTTGATGCCTATCGTGAGCTTGGCGAGATCGCCTTCTCCGCCAATCCCTTCATCAAGGATCCGCGGGCAAGTGTCGAGGAGGTCATGCACGAACTCGGCGCAGTAATGGTTCGCAACTTCCGCGGCCGCAACACGCGATGCGAACTCGGCAGTGACGACTACCTGCGATACGCTAGCTGGGCGGCGATCGGTGAACTGGCCCTCGCCTCTACGGCACACTCGCTGAACGAGCCAGACCTCTGGCCAGAGCGTCTCGCATTCGATGAGCTTTCGCTCTATCTGTGCACCGGGCAGGAGTTTTCGCTGTTCCCGTGTGCAGAGCCGGTAATTTCCCTTACCGATCAATCATTCTACACATGCAGGCTGTTCGCCGACAGCGTCAAGTGCGTCACGGAAACGCCCGACGACGGCATCGGAACGACCCTCGGAACGGATGACTTCGAGCTGCGGGGCAGAGCGACGTCAACGGTCGTCAACAGTGTCGGCGGCGAGCGTACCACCACGACCATCGAAGCGACGACTTACGAAGGGCAATACGACACGGGGACGTGCAAGACCATCAATCATGTCCTGTTCGAGTTCCCGCTCAACGGCACTCCCGGGGCGAGAACGACGTTTGAGGGCGTCGTGACGCCATTCGAGGCCGATCTCACATCGGCGCAGACCGCCAACGGGATCGGGCAGGTCGTCGATGTGGTGATCTCGCTCGGCGTCTCGGCAGCGCTCGCCCGGTTTGGCGGTCAAGTTGCAGTCTCGGCACCTCCGCAGGAGTTCGGGACTGCTCTTCAGATGCTGATCGACAGCGGCCTCATCTCGCAAAACGCGATCCGCCAGCTCGACGGCTTGGGCGGTCTGCTTGCCAGAGGGCTGGCGCCAGAAACGCTGCTTGGCTACAGGGTCAGGGGCGTCTTCCTGAACGCTGCAGACGGCGGTAATACGGCGCCACCGAACTGGTTCCTGAATCTGGAATTCCGGATCTTCAATCCGGTGGTGCCCAACACCCTCGGTGCGAAGCAGACGCGGGAATCGGAAACGGCCCTCGAAGCCCTCCGGCCGCCGCAGTACATCTACAAGAACCAGCCGGTTGTCCTTCAGCAGTTCAACGCCACCAGAACCGCGACCGGTGAGACGCTCACACAGTTGCCGGGGCAATACCAGGTGCGTCACCGTACGCTGCTGATCCGCAATCCTGAGGTCGTGTGACCGGTTCCGTTCGCCGCAGCGAGCCGGCGCCCCTCCGCGTGGAAGCCGGCTCGCAGCATACCTTTGCAGCCGCGACGTCGTCGATGGATGCAGCCCGTCGGGCGGGCGGGACATGTCACTTGCCCAGGTCCATTTCCAGCATGATTTCATAGGCTTCGAAGCCGGACCCACGGTACACCGTGAGAGCCGCCCCGTTGCGGGACAGCGAGCAGGTGCGCAGACGCCGGGGCGCCTCGCGAGCGCCGGCGCTCTGTGACCGCAGTGATCAGACGCGCTGCGATCCGTTGCCGCGGCGGTCGGGAACGACATAGAGGTCCGACATCCGGCCGTAGTGGCGCCAGTCGGGAGTCTGGATCTCGTCGTCATCGACGGCGACCCAGCCGGCAACAAAGCCGACGGGCCGGTCATCGGACACAGCGATCAGGATCTCAGCCCGTTTGTCGGTCAGCCGTTCGAGATAGGGCGCCGCGACCTCGGCGCCCGGCAATCGGCTCGGATGGATCGCCCGCTCGGCCTCCTGGATTGTGGCAATAAAGCCGATCAGGGTGGATTCGTCATCGGGCTGGGCGTCGCGGATGTCCAGGCGCATGACGAGGACGATACGCGCAAACTCCGGCTACTCGCCAGTTGCGCCGGACGTCTCGGGCGCCGGCTCCGTCGCACCGGTTCTGCCACGGCCCGCCAGGCGGCGGATCAGGACATAGAAGACCGGCGTGAACAGTAGGCCGAACATGGTGACGCCCAGCATGCCGAAGAAGACGGCCGTACCCAGCGCCTGGCGCATTTCCGCACCCGCGCCCGAGGCGATCAACAGCGGCACGACGCCCAGGATGAAGGCGAAGGACGTCATCAAGATCGGGCGCAGGCGCAGCCGGCAGGCCTCCACCGCCGCGGCCATGCGGTCCATGCCGCGATCTTCAAGCTGGCGTGCGAACTCCACGATCAGAATCGCATTCTTGCTGGCCAGCCCCACCAGCACGACGAAGCCGACCTGGGTCAGGATGTTGTTGTCCATGCCGCGCAGGGCCACGCCGCCGATGGCCGACAGCAGGCACATGGGCACGATCAGGATGATGGCCAGCGGCAGCGACCAGCTCTCGTACTGGGCCGCCAGCACCAGGAAGACGAACAGCACGCACAAGGGGAAGATCAGCGCTGCCGTGTTGGCGGCATTGGCTTCCTGGAAGCTCAGCTCCGTCCATTCGAAGCCGAGGCCGTAGGGCAGAATGCGCTCGGCCAGCCCCTCCATGATGTCCAGCGACTCGCCCGAGCTGACGCCGGGCATGGTACTGCCCTGCACCTCAGCCGCGGTGTAGAGGTTGTGGCGGGGCACGCGATCGGGCCCGGCGGTGTCTTCGAACTCCACCAGCGTGCCCAGCGGCACCATGGCGCCGTCTGAGCTGCGCGTACGCAGATTGCCGATATCCTCTTCCGTCAGGCGGTGCGGTGCATCGGCCTGCGCCGTCACTCTGTAGGTGCGGCCGAACAGGTTGAAGTCGTTGACGAAGACGGAGCCCAGATAGACCTCAAGCGTCTCGAACACACGCTCCAGCGGCACGTTCAGCTGCTGGGCCTTGGTTCGGTCCACATCCACGAACAGCTGCGGCGAACCCGCCTGGAAGGGCGTGAACACTCCGACCAGGTCAGGATGGGCGTTGGCTGCTGCCAGCATCTCACCGACGGCTTCGTTCAACACGCCGATGCCGCGGCCGCGCAGGTCCTGCACCATCATCTTGAAGCCGCCGGCATTGCCTATGCCCCGAACCGATGGCGGCGGGATGACGAAGATGAAGCCTTCCTGGATCTGCATCAGCCGGGCTTGCGCATCGCCCAGCACGGCGCCGGCGGTCAGGCCCTCGGCAACACGCTCCTCGAACGGTGCCAGCACGGCGAAGATCGCGCCTGCGTTCGACGCCGTCGTGAAGGTCGCGCCGTTGAAGCCGGCGAAGGTCGCCGTGTCGACGATGCCGGGCGTGTCCAGCAGGATCTGTTCGGCATCGGCGATCACGGCATCGGTGCGCGCCAGCGAGGCGCCCGGCGGCAGCTGGACCACGGTGATCAGATAGCCCTGGTCCTGCTGCGGAATGAAGCCGGCGGGCACGCGTGAGAAACCCCAGACGGTCAGCGCGATCAGACTGGCATAGACCACCAGCATGACCAGGCCGATCCGAACGAGGATGCCGACCAGCCGTCCGTAAGCCTTGATCAGTCGGTCGAACACCCGGTTGAAGGCGTCGAAGAACCAACGCACCGGCGCACCGATCCAGGCCAACCGGCCCTGCCCCCCGGATCCGTGCGGCTTCAACAGCATCGCCGCGAGCGCTGGGCTCAAGGTCAGAGAGTTGAACACGGAAATGATGGTGGAAACGGCAATGGTCAGCGCGAACTGCTGGTAGAACTGGCCGGAAATGCCGCCGAGGAACGCCGTCGGGATGAAAACGGCCGACAGCACCAGGGCCATGGAGATGAGCGCGCCGCCCACCTCTTCCATGGTTCGCCGCGTGGCCTCCCGCGGGCTCAGGCCGTTGCGCAGGTTCCGCTCAACATTCTCCACCACCACGATGGCGTCGTCGACGACGATGCCGACCGCCAGCACCAGACCGAACAGCGTCAGGTTGTTAATGGAGAATCCAAAGGCCGACATGACCGCGAAGGTGCCGATCAGCGACACCGGGATGGCCAGGATGGGGATGATCGACACCCGCCACGACTGCAGGAACACCAGCACGACCAGCACGACCAGGAACACCGCCTCGAAGATCGTCTTGATCAGCTCGTCGATCGATTCCGCAATGAACTCCGTCGGATTGTAGATGACGCGGTATTCCAGACCCTGGGGGAACACCTCCGACAGCGCTTCGATCTCGGACAGTACCGCCTCGGCCGTCTCCAGCGCGTTCGACCCCGGGCGTTGGGAGACAGCCAGCGCCACCGCCGGCGCGCCGCTGAGATAGCTGTTGGTCGAATACTCCCGTGCGCCCAGTTCGACCCGTGCCACATCCCGTACGCGGGTGATCCGGCCTTCGGGCGTGGTCTTGACGATGATGTCCTCGAACTGCTCGACGGCGGTCAGCCGGCCCTGCAACTGCAGGCTGGTCTCAAAGGCGACCGGCCCGGCAATGGGCTGTTGGCCAAGCGTGCCTCCCGCGACCTGGATGTTCTCGGCCCTCAGTGCGGCGATTACCTCACCCGGCGTCAGTTCCAGCGCCGCGAGGCGGTCGGGGTCCAGCCAGATGCGCATGCTGTAGTCGCGCGCGCCGAACATCTGGATGTTGCCGACGCCGTCGACCCGCGCCAGCACGTCGCGCACCTGCAACAGCGCGTAGTTGCTGATGTAGAGCTGGTCGAACGTGTCGTCGGGCGACAGCATATGGATGACCAGCAGAAGGTCCGGAGAGCTCTTGCGCGTGGTGACGCCGAGCCGGCGTACCTCTTCCGGTAGCCGCGGCTCCGCAATGGCCACCCGGTTCTGCACCAGCACCTGTGCCTGCTCCAGGTCCGTACCCAACTCGAACGTCACCGTCAGCTGCATCGTGCCGGCGCTGGTGGACTGCGAGAACATGTAGAGCATGTTCTCCACGCCGTTGATTTCCTGCTCCAGCGGCGTGGCGACGGTGTCGGCGATCGTCTCGGCGCTGGCGCCGGGGAAGCTCGCTTCGACAACGATGGTCGGTGGCGCGATTTCCGGATACTGGGCGACGGGCAGCCCCAGATAGGCGAGCGAGCCGACGATCAGCACGAAGATCGACAGCACCATCGCGAAGATGGGGCGGTCGATGAAGAAATGGGCGAAGCGCAAGGGATGCTGTCCCGGCTTACTGCAGTGTTGCGATCTGGCCCTGTTCGGGCGTCACCGGCGCACCCGGCCGCGCGCGCTGGACGCCGTTGATGATCACGAGGTCTTCCGGCGCCAGTCCGTCGCGGATCACGCGCAGCTCGTCCAGCAGCGGCCCCAGTTCTACGGCCCGAAGATGGGCGATGTTGTCCGCGTCCACGACATAGACGAAACGCCGGCTCTGGTCGGTGCCGATGGCCGTTTCCGGCACCAGCAACGCATCATACCGCCCGCTGCCGATCAGGCGGACGCGGGCGAACATGCCCGGCACGAAGACCTGATCCGGATTGGGCAGGATGGCGCGGCCCGTCACGGTGCCGCTGTCGAAATCGATCACGTTGTCGACAAAGTCCATCCGGCCTTCATGCGTGAACTCGTCCTCATCCATCAGGGCCAGTTCCACTGGATTGGGGTTCTCGCGGGACGACGGCCGCTCGCCTGAGCGAGCGAGGCGGATGTATTTCAGATGGTCGGCCTCGCTGACGTCGAAATAGAAGTGGATCGGGTCGATCGACACGATCGTGGTCAAAGGCGTGGCGTTGACGCTGCTGCCCGTGACCAGATTGCCGACGCTGACCAGGTTGCGTGAGACACGGCCTGAGATCGGCGCCCGCACATTGGTGAATTCGAGATCCAGCAGCGCAGCGTTCAGGTTGGCTTCGGCCAGGCGCACGCTTGCCTGGCCCTCCTGTTGCTCCTGGACGCGTTCGTCGAAGGCGCTTTGGGAGATGTTGCCACGGGACAAAAGCGGTTGCGCCCGTTCCAGCTCCTGCTCAGCCAGCGTCAGTCGGGTCTCGGCCTGCTCCAGCGTTGCGCGCGCCTGTTCCACGGCAATGTGGAACGGGCGAGGATCGATGACGAACAGCACCTCGCCCACCTCGACCAGGTCACCGTCTTCGAACTCGATGGACTGGAGATAACCGCTGACGCGCGCACGCACCTCCACATGGTCGACGGCCTGGAAGCGTCCGACATACTCGTCCCATTCCACAATGCTCTGCTGCAGCGGTGGCGAGACGGTCACGGGTGGTGGCGGCGGCGCCTGTGCCGCGGTCTCATCCTCGCCGGGATTGCAGCCGGCGAGCGCCAGCGACACCAGGATGCCCGATGCCGCGATGACCGGCCTCAGACGCATTTTCGGCAATACCCCAAAAGAAACGGATGAACGACGTCAGTCGTCCAGGGGTAGAGACGCCACCTTGATCCTGGGGACAATGCGACACAGCGACATACGGCACAAGCGGTCGGCCGACGGGGCTGCGATGTGCATCCGGTGCGCTCAGTCGTCCAGCAGCCTCGGCACCAGCCGGCGATTGAAGGGGCCGATCCGGTCCGGCCTGACGAACCGCCCCGGTATCTGCAGGCTGTCCGGCAGCCCGAACCGGTGCTGCGGGGCGCCTGGCGACGGTGCGTTGTCGAGCCTTCGCAGGTCGTGCAGCCGCCCGAAGCGATGGACATACGTACTCGCGTTCGCGCCAGGTGTCGTCAGGCCCTGACCCGAGCCGTCCGCGAGGATCACAAGGTCGGTTGCGGGCGCGGGCGCGATCGGATGGGACTGGGCGACAGCCGACGGCAACGCTGCGACGATCGCACCGGCAAGGATCATGATCTTGGTCTTTGTCATCAGTCACCCTCCCTGGGTTCGGGCTGCTGAAGCGTGCTTACGCCCCATAACTCATATAGTGGCGATGCGGCGGTCTGCCCCCGATCCAGTGTCGCGGATCGCGCCAACGTGATCTTACGAGAACAGGGTTCTATATCAGTTGTGATACTTACTGAATGTGCCTAAATGGCTCTGGAACTTTTGCACTCGATCGCGCCGCCAAGGCTCTGCCGACACCAACGTCGATGATCCCCATGGCACCGGTGAAGATACTGGCCAGGCTTGTCGTCCCCGGCGGCGGGCGGACAACGCCGACCGGAGATAACGGTTCGGCAGATGCTGTGCGTGCTGGAGGCGTACCAACCCACGAGCCGGCCTTGGAGGCAGAGCTCGCGGGGTTCGGCATCACAGGCGGCGTCGAAGGTCTGGCGTTGCATCCTGAAATCCTGGCCCTGATCGAAGATTCCCAGGCTTCGTCGATCGGACAGGCCGTGTTCGCCCAGCGCGGGCGCGGGCAACTGCTCGCCACTGTAGAGCGCCTTGACGACGGATCCTGCCGATTGACGGTCGGACTGCATGAGCCCGAACCGCCGTCGCCGGGACTGCCAATCGAGCTTGAAACACTGTTGCAGGACGTCATGGACTGGGTCCCTGCGACGCTCAGCATCAAGGACACCGAGCGGCGCTATCTGTTCGTCAATCGGTACTGGGAGACCTTCGCCGGAATACCCCGCGACCGCGTGATCGGGCGCCGGTTCGAAGACCTGACGCCCGCTACTGTGGATGCTGGTGTCATCGGTATCTATGGCACCGACATCCGCGATCGGGACCAACATGTGCTTGCGACCGGGGCCGGCATCCACAATCGCGAGGAGCACTACATCGACCGCAACGGCCACAGCCGGACGCTGTTGAATAGTCGCGTTCCGCTGTTCCGGCCCGATGGCGAACTGCTGGGCGTGCTGTCAATCACAATGGACATCACCGAGCGCAAGCAAAGGGAACACGAGCTGCTGCAGGCAAGGGACCTTGCCGAGGCGGCCGATCGTGCGAAGTCACGGTTCCTGTCGGTCATGAGTCACGAACTGAGGACACCGATGCAATCCGTGCTGGGCTTGGCGCAGCTCGGCCTTCATCACGGCAGCAACGTCAAGGCAGAGGAGTATTTCCGGTCGATTGAGCAGCACGCTCGCCGGCTGGACGGGCTGATCGCCGAGATCCTGGAGTTCTCACAGCTGGAAAGCGGCCATGTGGAGCTTCAGGAGCACCCGTTCGATCCGCGTGCCCTGGTGGACGATGCAGTCGCATCCTGTGGCGACGTCCTGAGCGGCAAGCCGATAGCAATTCACGTCGTTGTCGAACAGGCGGTGCCCGGAGAGGTCGCCGCAGATCGGGCGAGGATACGCGAGACGCTGCGGCTGCTGCTTCGAAACGCCGTGAAGTTCACGGACGCCGGCGAGATCCATCTTCGGATGTCGGTGGAGGCCGGAACCGGTGCATCTGTCGATCTGCGAATCGAGATCGCGGATACAGGCACGGGCATTCCTGCCGATAGGCTGGAAACTATCTTCGATCCGTTCTCGCAAGCCGACAGCAGCGAAAGCCGACGTCATGACGGGATCGGCCTCGGCCTCAGTATCTGCCGGCGTCTTGTCGAGTCGATGGGCGGGCAGATCGGCGTCGACAGCCGGCCCGGCGACGGCAGCAGGTTCTGGATCGCGATCCCCGTGAAGGCGGTTGTCGCTTCGCCGTCCTAGCCGAATCGGCCAAACGGTTGCGCGGGTGCACAGGCATTCATCATAGGCAGATCCTATCGCATCAGTTTGAACAATCAATTTGAACGATTGCTTCCGTTTCCATACCTCAGGGGACTAGTTAGATATCTGAGGAATGCAATCAGATGCTGATGACCGGTAATACATTTCCCGATTTCCGGCTCAAGGCCGTGATTTCGATCGACGAAGACGGCGCATTCATCGATGTCGGACGCGATAGTGCGGCGGGGCAATGGACGGTTCTGTTCTTCTGGCCGATCGACTTCTCCTTCGTGTGCCCGTCCGAGATGCCCGAACTGGGCCGACTGAAGGATGCCTTCGAGGCGCGAGGCGCAGTGGTTTACTGCGTCGGCACAGAGAGCGAGACGGTCTACCGTGCTTGGCGGCGGCTGCATGCCAGCCTGCGTGACTTCCCTTTTCCGATGCTGGCGGATGTCGATGGCAAGCTGGCAAGGGCGCTCAACATCGTCGATGGGGATGAGGGCGTCGTTTTGCGGGCCACTTACATCATGGATCCTTACAGGATGGTCCGGTTCGTCTCAGTGAACGGTCTTCGAGAGTGCCGCGATCCGCGCGAGACTTTGCGCGCGCTTGACAGCCTGCAAGCCGACGACCGTCGTCGCTGCGGTTTGCGGCAGCACAGGGCTGAGCTGCGCGTGGCGTGATTGCGAGGGGCAGCGACAGGCAGGCCGTGCGTGCAATGGTGCTGGCCGACGCATCCATTCATGCCAATGCCGGAACCATTCACACTGAAGAGAAGTTGGCCGCTTGAATTTCTAGCGCCATCTGTGTTTTCTCCTGCAATCGCGGGATCGCCGGCCGTCCGGGCCGGCGATTTCGTGCAAGCACCGTGAACAAGCACCGTCAAGAAGTCACAGGGTCGACGCGCATGGAAATCACTGAGGAACAGATCCGCAACCGCGCTTACGAGATTTGGGAGCGCGAGGGCCAGCCGCACGGCCGGAACCTCGAACACTGGTTGCAGGCCCATTGGGAACTCATGAACGAATCCGCCGCCAAGAATGGCAGTGCGGAAGCAGGCAAGGCAGCGGACGCTTCGGAAAAGCCGAAGGCCACGCGGCGGACGACCAAGGCAAAGGCGGCACCCGCAGCCAATGCGGATGCGGCGCCGGCCAAGACGACGAAGGCGAAATCGACGACCACGACAAAGGCACCGGCGAAGCCAAGGTCGACGACGAAGAAGGCCTAACCGTCGGTAGGTTGGGGTATCCGCGCCAGCAGTTGTGCGCGGGTCTCCTCATCGACGAAGGCCGCTTCCACGGCGGCCCGGGTGATCGCGGTCAGAGTTTTGTCGGCCAGCCCCCACGTGCTGGCCGCAAGCGTATATTCGTGCCCGATGGACGTGCGGAAGTACGGGGGATCATCGCTGTTCAGCGTAACCCGGACGCCCGCCTCCAGAAGACGCGGCAGCGGGTGGTGATCCAGCGTCGGATAGACGCCGGTCGCCACATTGCTGGTCGGGCACACTTCCAGAACGGTGCCCCTCTCGATCAGGCGGGCAAGAACCGCGTCGTTCTCGATGGCGCGCACGCCGTGGCCGATCCGGGTGACCGGCAGAGTCAGTGCGTCGGCCACGCTGTCGGCGCCGGCGGCTTCGCCGGCATGCACGGTGGCGCCCAGGCCAGCGTCCCCGGTCGCAATTTGAAAGGCCTTCGCCATGCGGCTGGCGGGAATGTGGGCCTCGTCGCCGGCCAGGCCAAAGCCGGTGACCAGCGGATGGGGGTGCGCCGCGGCCAGCCGCGCCACGGTGGCAACGCGCTCCTCCCCATGATGGCGCACGGCGGTGATCAGGATGCGCGCCTCTATCCCGGTCGCCGCACGGGCCGCCGCGATCCCTTCGGCAATGCCGGCGACCATGCCGGGGTAGTCGAGCCCGTTGGCGGCGGCATGGTCGGGAGATGCGGCCAGCTCGACATAGATGGCCCCGTCGGCGGCGCAAGCCTCAAGGTAGGCGACGGTCACGTCGCGGTAGTCTTCGGCACGCCGGATGGCCGTGCTGGCCTGGTCATAGGCCTGCAGGAAACCGGCGAAACCGGTCCAGCCGAAGGCATCACCTTGGATGAGGCCGGTCGGCAAGGCGATGCCGTTCCGGGCCGCCAGGGTCGCGATCAGTGCCGGGGGCGCTGTGCCTTCCAGATGATTGTGCAGCTCGGCCTTCGGCACTGTCATGGCCGCGGGGGCTCCCGGCGCTTCATCGCCTCGCGATGCAGAATATAGAGTCCGCTGGCAGCGACGACGGCAGCGCCGGACAGGATCCACACATCCGGCAGGTCGCCGAAGACCGTCACGCCCAGCAGAACGCCCCAAATCATCGCCGTATATTCGAACGGCGCCAGCACGGCGACCGGTGCCAGGCGAAAGGCCTGCGTCATGATCAAGAGAGAGCTTCCGCCCAAGAGACCGACCAGAGCCAGCAGTGCGAAGTCGCCTAACGACGGCATCACGAAGCCGAAGGGCAGCATAGCGCCGCTGACCAGCGTCATGGTGATGGTGGCATAGAGCACGATCGCGCCGTTGCTTTCGGTGCGGCTGAGCTTGCGGGTGTAGACGTGCATCAGCGCGTAGAAGAAGGCGCCGGTGAGCGCAGCACCATAGCCCAGCCAGTGAATTTCCGCTGCTGCACTTCCGGGCCGCAGCATGATCAGCACACCGCCGAAACCGACGATAACGGCACCCCAGCGCCGCGCACCAACCTGCTCCCCCAACAACGGGACGGACAGCGCGGTCAGGAACAGCGGTGCGGTGAACGCGATTGCATAGGCATCGGCCAAGGGCAGGAACCGCAGCGCATAGAAGAAGGCCATTGCCGCGATCACATGAATCACGCCCCGTGCGGCCAGAGCCCCGGGGCTGCGGGCGCGCAGAACGTTGAGCCCGCCGCGCCACACCAGAACACCCAGCGGCACCAGGCCGAACAGGCTGCGGAAGAACAGGATCTGCGGGGTGGGATAGTCGGCGGACAGCCATTTGATCATGGCATCCATGATGGCAAGCACCGATATCGCCAGGACGAACGCACCGATGCCCTGCAGGATGGCGCGCGCTGGCGCGGCCTCATCAGCGGCAGCCATGACGGAGCGGCTTCAGTCGATGGCCGCCAGCACCGGCGACGGAGCCGGTGCGGCGTGATCGGCAACAGCCATGGCCGCAATCAGGGCTTCCGTGGCCTGATCGGCCGATGCGGTGCTGGCGGCATGGACCTTGGCGAGGGGCCTGTCCTTGGGCCCGACTGTGTCTCCGATTGCGGCGATACCGCTGAAGCCGACGCTCGGATCGATGGGGTCGCCGGCCCGTCGGCGCCCGCCGCCCATCGCTACAACCGCAAGGCCGATCGCCCGCGCGTCGACGCCGGAAACGACACCGGACCTGAGCGGCCAGACCGGTCGCACGATCGGCGCCTCAGGCAGGTAGTCTGGGACCCGATCCAGGAAATCGTCCGGTCCGCCGAGAATGGCGACCATGCGCTGAAACCGCTCCGCTGCGCGCCCGTCGCGGATGGCAGCTTCCAGCCGCGACCGGCCCTCGGCTTCGGTTTCCGCCAAGCCGGCCTGGCACAGCAGGGTGGCGCCCAGGGCCAGGGTCCCGTCCCTCAGCCGCGGCGGCCATGCGGCGCCGGCCAGGATTGCAGCCGCGACCCGGACCTCGACGGCATTGCCGGCGGCATCTGCCAGTGGCTGATCCATGTC
>JANQQD010000258.1 GCA_028285185.1 Anaerolineae bacterium
GTGCGGTGCAGTCGATAGGGAGCGTTATGCTCTGTTTCATATTCTTCTAGAACACGCAGATCCGGCACCGGCCGCGGCCGCGGCCGACGCACCCGCCGCCTGCCCCGCACCGGTGGACGCCTGCCCCGCTGCAGCGACGCCGACCGTCCCCGAACGACCGGAGACTTCGCCCACGGATCCGGCCGCGACATCGGCCTGTGAGCCGCTGCCGGCGGCAGACACGCCGACAACACCTTCCGCAACGCCGATCGCTGCGCCCTGATCGTCGACGACGGACGAAAACTCGGTGCCCTTCACAACAGCCGCAAGGTAGGGAGTATCGACCCGGAAGGCCCGAGGCAGGTCGGGCTGCACCACAAAGTACACCTCGCCGATCGTATGCCGCACATGCGTAAGGTTGATCCCGTCCGGAACCGCCCCGATGAAGAGCTGCGTGTTCGGCGCAACATCGATCGTGTCGTCCACGAGATCTCCGGCCCGACGCAGGCGCATCGTGCTCATGGGGCCGGTCCAAAGATACATCGGCGGCACCAGCACCTGACCCGTGGCCACCGGCAGCCAGGGCTCATCCAGACCGCCCCGACCGAGGACACGTCCCGACACCTCCCGCACCGACCAATGCGGGTTCAACTCCAATCGACCCTCGTCCATGGGCGCTATGGGTCCATCGTCGGGGACTGACGCAGGCGTGTCCGGTTGCTGCGGAACGCTGACAATCTGCTCCAGATCCACTGGTTGCGCTACCGGGACATCCCTGCCGGTCGGTGCCGGTGGATCCGCCGGAGGCTCGCTCGCATGAATGGTCGGCGCGCCCGCCGACGCCTCTGCCGGTGGTGTGATTGAAAGGCGCAAGTCCCCAGTGGTCGGCGTAACACCTGGCTGAACCAGTGACAGGCCCAGATCCAGCCGGTTCGTCACGAGGCCGGGGGCGGTCGGCATTCCTTCCAGCGACAAGGCGTCACCGGCATCCTGGCCTTGTGCCGGCAGCATTGCGACGCATCCGACGGACAGGGCCAGCAATCCCGAGACGACGATCCTGGCCAGCAGAGAGGCGTTCGGCCGTCGCACCTCACCTGCCCGATGTCTGCCGTTCCCGCCGCTCAAGTCATGCTGCCCCCTCATGAGGTACCCTCAATCCGCTTGCCACTGTCACATGCCAACGACGAACAGTATAGCGTTGATGTCTTAACGGCTGTTGAACCGGCAAGCAATCCAACGCGCACCCAAAAAACATGAGACAGTTTTCGCTCGAATTCTCGAATGATCTTGTTAACCGAGAATCTCGGATGCAAATATCGGTTAAAATATCTTAGAGAACTTTCAGTGGAGCGTTCATCCTAATTTACATCAAACCTTACCTTCCCAGATCCTGGCACCAGACACAGAGCACTGTTGGTGGGCGGGGCCTAGGTCGCGTTGGATTGTGGCATGGCTGCCTTGCAGCGCATGTTGCCGCAAGTGAGGCCGTGGGCTAAGTGAGGGACGGTTTCCGCAATGGGGCGGCGGAAGGGCGACCGCCCGCACTGAACCGAAGAGCCAGGGAGGCAACAGCCATGAAGAAGTTCATCAACTCGGTCGACGCGTTCCTGGGCGAGAGCCTCACCGGCTTCGGTGCCGCACATGGCGACCTTGTCACCGTGAACCTGGAGCCCGCCTTCATCACCCGGGCAGGCGGCGCCGCTTCCGGCAAGGTGGCGCTCGTTTCCGGTGGCGGGTCGGGGCATGAGCCGCTGCATGGCGGCTTCGTCGGCCGTGGGATGTTGCACGCGGCGTGCCCCGGCCAAGTCTTCACTTCACCCACACCCGACCAGATCCTGGCGGCGGCGGAGGCCGTGGACGGTGGCGGCGGCGTCCTGTTCATCGTCAAGAACTATTCCGGCGACATCATGAACTTCGAGATGGCGGCGGAGATGTTCGGCGGCGACAACGCGACGGTTGTCACCAACGACGATGTGGCGGTGGAAGACAGCTCGTTCACCACCGGGCGCCGCGGCGTCGCGGGGACCGTGATCGTAGAGAAGGTCGTCGGCGCCGCGGCTGAGGACGGCGCAGATCTGGAAACCTGCCGTGCGTTGGGCGAGCGGGTGAACAAGGCCACGGGCTCGATGGGCGTGGCGTTGACGAGCTGCACCGTACCAGCCGCCGGAACCCCGACCTTCGCCATCGGCGAGGATGAGATCGAGATGGGCGTCGGCATTCACGGTGAGCCTGGACGGCGGCGCATGAAGCTGGCCCCGGCCGACGACATCGCCACAGAGATGACCGACGCCATTGTGCAAGACCTGGCGCCTGCCGGCGGCAGCCGCGGCATCCTGCTGGTCAACGGCTTCGGCGGCACGCCCCTGCTTGAGCTCTACGTGATCTACAATGCCGTGGCCAAGCGGCTGGCCGACAAGGGGATTGCGGTCTCGCGGTCGCTGGTCGGCAACTACACGACGTCGCTGGAGATGGCTGGATGCTCGATCACGCTGACCATCGCGGATGACGAGATGCTGCGGCTGTGGGACGCGCCGGTGCACACGGCCGGCCTGAGATGGGGCTGCTGACCGTCAGTCGCTGCTGCGACGGGCAAGGCGGATAACGCGGTCGGCAAAGGCGCGGATCATATCCTCCACCTCATGCTGCAGCGCCGCGTCGCCGAAGACCGGCACGCTGATCTGCAGCCGGCGCGAAGGCTCAGCCTTCGCCGCCCCGCCATCGGGTCTGCCCGATCGGCCGGGATGGGCGTCGGCATAGGCGCTGAGGAAGGCCTCCCGCTCCTCCGCTGAGAAGTGGCAGATGGCCATGATCGTGTCGATATGGCTCTCGGGCACCGGTACCGCATAGGCCGGGCTGGTGATTTGCGAGACGAAGCTCTTGTTGGTGCCCAAGGCCGCGGCGATCTTCTGGCGCGTGCCCGAAGGCCTGCGATCGATGTAGGACTGCAGCAACCGCTTGTAGGTGGCGACCAGTTCCTCCCGGGCCTGAACACGCCCGTTGCCGACAGAGCTCACCGGGCTGTCGGACTGGCTAGCCATCGCACCGCGCGATCGTCGCCTTCACGCGGGCGAGCGCGGCGGGCGCTACGGAAACGGCGGACACGCCCAGGGCCAACAGGATCGGCAGCAATTCGGGCTCAGCGGCCATATCGCCACACACGCTTACCTCCCGATCAGCTGCCGCACCGGCCTTGACGACGCGCCCGATCAGCTCCAGCACGGCCGGATCGCGCGGGTTATGCAGGCGCGCCAGCGCGCCGTTGTCCCGCGCCGTCGCCGTCACATACTGAACCAGATCATTGCTCCCGATGGAATAGAAGTCGACGGAGAATTCCTCCGCCCGGAGCGCTGCCGCCGGGACCTCGACCATCATACCAAGCTGCGGCACGGCGCAAGGGGTGCCGTCCGCTTGCAGATCAGCGACCACTTGCGCGAACAGGGCCCTGACTTGCGCGATCTCTTCCGGCTGGGTGACCATCGGGCACATGACCTTCAGCGGGCCAACCGCGGCCGCCCGGGCCAGCGCGCGCAGCTGGACGCGGAACACGTCAGGCCGCGCCAGGCTGAGACGGATGCCGCGAACACCGAGGAAAGTGTTCGTCTCGCCCTCCGGCGTGAGCCCGGCAATGGGCTTGTCGCCGCCGGCATCGAGCGTACGGATGGTCACCGGCCGTCCCGCCGCCCACTGCAGCAGCGCGGCATAGGCGCAATACTGCGCCTCCTCGTCGGGCAGCGCAGGTCCGGTGAAGAGAAACTCCGTGCGCGTCAGCCCGATCCCATCGCAATGGCCGGGATCCAACGTGCCGACAACACGCGGATCGTCCACGTTCACCATGACCGTGATGGGCCGGCCGGCGGCGGTCTTGGCGGGTCTGGCCAGGTGGGCCGCCTGCTCTTCCGCTTCCCTTGTGCGGGCCGCGGCCGTCCGGTGAAATGCCGCCAGCGTTGCATCTTCCGGCATCAACACGAGCCAGCCGCTCTCGGCGTCCAGCACCGCCTCAACGGCCTGTGGCAGGGCCGAGGGGTCGCCATCGAGCCCGACCAGCAGGGGGATGCCACGGCTGCGCGCCAGCATGGCGACATGGCTGGTCGGGCTGCCGCCGGTCAAGGCAGCGCCGCGAAACCGGGTCCAGTCGATCTCCAGGAACCGGGACGGCGTCAGTTCCCGATCCACCAAGATGGCCGTGCTGCCTTCCGCAGCCATCGGCACGTCGTCCGGCCCGTTCAACGCGGCAAGGACGCTGTCGCGCAAATCCTTCAGATCGACGGCCCGGGCGCGGAAGTACTCATCCTCTTCCGCCTCATAGTCGGCGATCAGATCGCCCAGCACCTCGCCCCAGGCCCGCTCCGCCGGGATGCTGCCGTCGATCGCCTCCTTCGCCGGATCCAGCAGCCCATCGTCGTCGAGGATCGCAAGCTGGACCTCCAGCACCTCGGCCGCCATCTCGTCGGCCGTCTCCGCCAGCCCCTGCAAACGCTGCCGTGTGCGCTCGACTGCGTCGGTGAGGGCCCACCATTCCTCATCCGGTGAGCCCTGCGGGCGCACGGCCTCTTGGGCCGAGCGCCCGACAACGACCGGGCCAAGCGCGAGACCCCGCGATGCGACCGTGCCGCGCCAGCGCAGCTCAGTCGTGCGGCTCATCGAAGTTCCGTTCGACCAGGGCGACCAGCGCCGTCACCGCCTCATCACTATCCTCACCGGCCGCTTCGAAGGCCAGGACCTCACCTGCCTTGACCTTCAGCGCCATGACCTTCACGACGCTCTTGGCGTCGATCCAGGCGCCGTCTTCTCCGGCGCGCAGACGGATCGCAGAGCGGAACTGCTTGGCCAGCTTCGTCAGCTTCACCGAGGGGCGGGCATGCAGGCCGATCTTGTGGCTGATCACCGCCTCCCCCGCTGCCTGCCGATCGCCTGAGGTCTCCATCGACTTGGCGACCCCGCTCACGGCGACAGCTCTTCGGCGGTGGCGCGGACCTCATCCAGCGTGCCGCCGCCCGAAGCTTCCGTTGCCGCCATCACAGCGCCTTCCACGATGGGCGCGTTGCAGATCACGACTTTGTCCCGCCGGCCCTCGTCCAGCATCTCGATCGCCATCTCCGTATTGGTCTCCGCTCCGCCCAGGTCGACCAGAACGGCCACGCCGGCTTCGCCATACACCTCGTCGATTGCAGCGAGGATCTTTGCGACATCCGTTCCCAAGCCGCCTGCAGGGTCCCCGCCGCAGGCCGCAACCCGCACGTCTTCGCCGACCATCTGGCGCACCATGTCGCCGGTGCCCTTCGCCACATCGGGCGAATGGGAAACGATGACGATACCGACCTTGTCGCTCACAACCGTTCCTCCAGCACGTCCGCCGTGGCGTGGACCAGAAGCGCACTGGATCGCGCGCCGGGGTCGAGATGGCCGACGGACCGTTCGCCGAGATAAGATGCCCGGCCCTTGGTGGCTTGCATGGGTCTGGTGCTCTCCAGGCCTTCGTCCGCCGCAGCCCGCAGCCGCGCCAGCGTCGCCGGCAGGTCACTGCCGTCATCCGCCTGCATCGCCTGCAGAACCGGAACCAGAACCTCCAGCATCGTCTTTTCCCCGGGCGCAGACTTGCCGCGCTTCTGCACGGCCGCCACGCCTTCGGCGACGGCCGCGGCTACGCCCGCCAGCGACGCCGGCGCCTCGGGCAATGCTTTGCCCATGGACATCAGCAGGCTGCCATAGAGCGGGCCCGACGCACCGCCGACCTTCATCACCAGGGCCATGCCGGCCTTCTGCAGGGCCTGGTTGAGCGGCAGCGCCGCCAGCGCTTCACCTTGCTCTGCGATCGCGCCGAAGCCTCGCGCCATGTTGATGCCGTGGTCGCCGTCGCCGATCGCCTGATCGAGCTCAGTGAGTTCGGTCGCGTGCTCCGTGATGGCAGCGACTGCCCGGTTGATCAGGGCGGCGCACAAGGTTTGCGTCATTGCCAGTTCCTGCCCATCCAAACGCTACGCATCGACGCGCTGCCCGGCTTCGTCGAAGAACAGCATGGCCTCGCGCGACAGCTCGGCCCGCACAGCCGTACCCGGCCGCACCGGCGTGCCGCCGGACACCAACGCATGCATCCGTTCCTCGCCGGCGCGCAGCACGACGACGCTCTCGGCCCCCAGATGCTCCACCTGTTCCACCACCGCCTCGATACCACGGCCGTTCAGCTGAACGTCTTCGGGCCGGATGCCGATGTTGCGGGCACGCGACGGCGCCGCGATGCCGGGAACCGCATCCATCCTCAACAGATTGATCGCGGGAGAACCGAGGCGCCGCGCCACGCTCACGCTGGCCGGCCGAGTATAGACGTCCCTGGGCGTGCCCACCTGAAGAAGCCGCCCTTCCTCCAGCACGCCGATGCGGTCGGCCATGGTCAGCGCTTCGATCTGATCGTGCGTGACATAGAGGATGGTGGCGCCCAGGTCACGCTGGATGTGCTTCAGCTCCACGCGCAGGTCTTCGCGCAGCTTGGCGTCCAGCGACGACAGCGGCTCGTCCATCAGGAAGCAGTTGGGTTCGCGCACCAGAGCGCGGCCGATGCCCACACGCTGCATCTCCCCGCCGGAAAGCTTCGTTGCCTTGTTCTTCAGCTTGCTTTCGATGCGCAGCAGCTTCGCCACTTCCTCCACCCGCCGCGTCACTTCCTCCGGCGGGCGGCGCCTGAGCGGAGATCTGAGCGGGAAGGCCAGATTGTCGAACACGGTGTAGTGCGGATAGAGCGCGTATTGCTGGAAGACGAAAGCGACGTCGCGTGCCGCTGGCGCCAGCGCGCTGACATCACGCCCGCCGAGATGGACCCGGCCGCCGTCCAGCTTCTCAAGGCCCGCCACCAACCGCAGGGTCGTGGTCTTCCCGGCGCCGGTGGGGCCCAGGAGAACGAAGAACTCGCCGTCGGCAATGGTCAGGTCCAGCTCGCGCACCGCATGCACTTGGCCAAACGTCTTGGTCGCACGCTCCAGGCGGATCTCAGCCATGGCCCGCCCTCCCGATCAGTGCGCTTTGAAGGGCAGCTTCGCTATGGGGGTCGAACAGGACGACATTCGCCGGATCGAAAGCGAGGCCCACCTGATCGCCGATCTCCGCCCGGGCGGTGTTGGCCGCGCGCACGCGCAGGCGGCCGGCCTCGGTGTCGACTGTCAGGATCTGACGGCTGCCCATGTATTCCACGCCATAGACACGGCCGCGCAGACCGGCAGCGTCGTCCAGGCGCACATGCTCCGGCCGGACGCCGAACACCAGTCGGTCCTGCGGCGCATCTTCATGCAGGGCCGGCACCTGCGCCGTCGTTCCCGCGACCCTGACTTGATCGGCACCACGCCCGAGGCGGCCCTCGCAGTCGAGGAAGTTCATGGCCGGACTGCCGATGAACTGGGCGACGAACAGCGATCGCGGCCGGTGATAGATCTCCGCCGGCGGGTCGACCTGCAAGACAACGCCCTTGTGCATCACCGCGATCCGATCGGCCATCGCGATAGCTTCGATCTGGTCGTGGGTGACGTAGACGGTGGTCGCGCCGAGGCGATCGTGCAGGTCCCGCAGTTCCTCGCACATCAGCTCGCGGAAGGCCGTATCCAGCGTGCCCAGCGGCTCGTCCATCAGGAAGCATTTGGGATGGCGCACCAGGGCGCGGCCCAGGGCCACCCGCTGGCGGTCGCCGCCCGCCAGGCGGCCGATGGGCTGGTCCAGCAGGTGCTCGATGCGCAGGATACGGGCCGTCTCCTCCACCCGCCGGCGGATCTCCGCCGACGGCAGGCCCTGTGAGCGCAGCGGATAGGCGATGTTGCGGCGCACATTCATGTGCGGATAGAGCGCAAACAGCTGGAAGACGAAAGCGATGTCGCGTTTGGCCGGCCTGAGCGTCGTGACGTCGTGGCCGTCCAGCCAGACGGTGCCGGAGGTCGGTAGCTCCAGCCCCGCGATCATGCGCAAGGTCGTCGTCTTGCCGCAGCCCGACGGGCCCAGCAGCACGAAGAACTGGCCGGCCTCCACCGTCAGGTTGACGTCGTCGACGGCGACGAAGTCGGCGAAGGCCTTGTGCAGCCGCTCCAGCCGGATCTCAGCCATCCTCGCCCTCCGGGAAATGGCTGACGACGACGAAACCTAGCGTGCCCGTGAGGATCACGACAAAGCTGTGCGAAAAGAGCCACATGGAAAACGGCTGCATCAGCATGAAGACGCCGAGCGCGATGACGACGCAGGCCGCGTTTTCCCAGGGGCCGCGCTTGAGAAACTTCTTCATCGCCGCACTGCCCCGAAGGTGATGCCGCGCAAGAGGTGCCGGCGCAGGATGACGGTGAAGATGACGACCGGCAGCATGAACAGGGTCGTGCCCGCCGCCACGGCCGGCCAGTCCAGCCCGCCTTCGCCGATGATGATCGGGATGAAGGGCGGTGCGGTCTGCGCGTTGCCGCTGGTCAGCAGCAGGGCGAAGGCATATTCGTTCCAGGCGAAGATCAGGCAGAAGATGGCGGTCGCAGCAATACCCGCGCTCATCTGCGGCAGCACCACCTTCCAGAACGCCTGCAGGCGGGTATAACCGTCTATCATCGCCGCTTCCTCGTACTCCCGCGGGATCTCGTCGACGAAACCCTTCAACAGCCAGACCGAGAGGCTGAGATTGACCGCGGTGTAGAGGATGATCATGCCGAAATGGCTGTCGGACATGCCCAGCGCCCGATACATCAGATAGATAGGCACGGCGACGGCAATGGGCGGGAACATCCGCGTCGACAGGATGAAGAACAACAGATCGTCCTTCAGCGGCACCCGGAAGCGCGAGAACGCATAGGCCGCGAGCGTGCCCAGGAAGACGGCGAGGAAGGTCGACCCGAAGCCGATGATCAGCGAGTTCTTGTAGCGGCCGAAGAAGCGCGACGGGCCGGTGATCACCATGTTGCGGCTGCGCACCAGCTCGTCATACCAGGTTTCCGGCGGCGGCAGGTCGGCCATGTATTCCGGCGTCTGCCGGGTGCGATCGGTGAACAGATTGACGTAGCCTTCCAGAGTCGGCTCGAACACGACCTCCGGCGGATAGGCGATTGCCGCGTCCGGGCTCTTGAACCCGGTCATGACGATCCAGGCGAGCGGGATCATCGAGACGAGCGCATAGACGACCACCACCACGCTCGCCACGCGCCGGCTGGTGCGCGAGGGTTCGACGATGGAATGGGCGTCGAATGTCCCGCTCATCGCTTTTTCACCTGGTTCAGGATCTTCACGTAGATGTTGGCAGCACCGAACACGGTCACGAACAGGATGGTGGCAAAGGCGGCGCTGTAGCCGGTCTTCCAGCTCTCGAATGCCTCACGTTTGAGGTTGATCGACGCGAGTTCCGTCGTCGAGCCGGGGCCGCCGGAGGTCAGCTCCACCACCATGTCGAACATCTTGAAGTTCTCGATGGCGCGGAACAGCACCGCCAGCATCAGGAATGGCAGCACCATCGGCACGGTGATGGTCCAGAACTGCCGCCAGGGCGACGCGCCGTCGACCTCTGCCGCCTCATAGATGTATTCGGGGATGGATCTGAGCCCCGCCAGGCAGATCAGCATGACAAAGGGCGTCCACATCCAGGTATCGACGATGACGATGGTCCAGGGCGCCAGCGCCACATCGCCGATCATGGAGAAGTCGCCGGCATCGATGAAGAAATTGACGATGTAGTTGAAGATGCCCGACTGCGGCTGGAACAGATAGGTCCAGAACGTGCCGACCACGGCGGGCGACAGCATCATCGGCAGCACTATGACCGTGGTCCAGAAGGCATGGCCCCGGAACTGGCGGTTCAACAGCCAGGCCAGCGAGAACCCGATCAGCACCTGGAAGAAGATCGACCAGCAGACGAAGTGTGCTGTGACCTGCAGATAGCCCCAGATGTCTTCGCTGCCCAGAAGACGTTCATAGTTGCGCAGACCGATCCACTTGATCTCACGGCCCGGCTGATTAGCCCGGTAGTTCGTAAAGCTGAGAACGATGTTCCAAATCAGCGGGAAGATGTTGATCGCCAGCAGCAGGACCAACGTCGGCGTGATGAACAGCAGCAGCACGGCCCGATCCGACAGACCCTGGGTACGGCCGCGGCTGCCGACCGGCACCTGGGCGCGCCGGCTGCCTTCTGCGGTCAGTGTGCTTTCGGCCATGATGCTGCTGTCCGGACGTAACGTGGCACCGGACGACGACGGGCACTTGCCATCCGCCGCCGATACCGGTGTTGCGGCCTAGGGTCTGCCGACGTTCAGAAGTCCCTCCCCCTTGATGGGGGAGGGTTCGGGTGGGGGTGATGGCGCCGCAATGCTCTCCTCGCCCGCCAGATATGCCCATACCAACCCCATTTGCTCATCCATAGTGCAGGTCTCTCTCCAGGGCATTGCCAGATCCTCGTACTCATGCTGCCGGGCTGAACTGTTACCTATGGCCCCGGTTTGGACCGTCACGATCACCCCCACCCAACCCTCCCCCATCAAGGGGGAGGGCCTAAAGTGGAGTTGGGGTTATGAGCGTCGACGAAACCTAGAGCTTGCCGTCATCCTCGAAGGTGTAGGTCCAGTCTTCCAGCAGCTGGTCCAGGGCCTCTTGCGCCGTGCCTTCATTGGCCACGACATAGTCGTGGACGCGCTTCTGCATGGCCTGCAGCAGCTCCGCATAAGTCGGCTCCTGCCAGAAGTCCTGCACCTGGCTCATGGCCACCAGGAAGTCGCCGGCGAAGGGTTGCGAGTCCGGGAAGCTCGGGTCTTCCAAGACGGCGCGATGGCAGGAATAACCGCCCAGTTCCCACCACTGCTGCTGGACATCCGGCTGGGCGAACCACTCGATGTATTCCAGCGCTTGGTCGATATTGTCGGAATAGCTGACGACCGAGATGCCCTGGCCGCCCAAGACCGACGCTTCGACATTCTGCGACGGATTGACGAAAAAGCCGGAGACGTCGCCGCCGACATTGTCATCCTTCAGGATGCCGGGGAAGAAGGCGAACCAGTTCATCTGCATCGCCACCTGGCCCGAGCGGTAGGCGTCGAGATTGGCGACCATGTACGCGTCGGAATGCCCGGGCGGCGTGCAGCATTCATAGAGCTCCTTGTAGAACTCTAGCGCCTCCACGGCCTCCGGACTGTTGACGTAGCCTTCCATGTCATAAGGCTGGTCGGGGTTGTCGTATTGCATGCCCCACGGATACATG
This sequence comes from Anaerolineae bacterium, assembly GCA_028285185.1. Taxonomy (GTDB): domain Bacteria; phylum Pseudomonadota; class Alphaproteobacteria; order DSM-16000; family Inquilinaceae; genus JACKIG01. The sequence continues at coordinate 11,168 of JANQQD010000258.1, forward strand.
GCCGAGGTCACGCCCATGGTGATGCCTTCCGAGCCGCGCTCGGAATAGATCGCCATGCCGTAGACGGTGACGCCGTCGATCTCGCGGCCCTGGAAGAACCGGCCGATATCCATCAGCTGGTTCCAGTTCTCCGGCACGCCCAGGTCATAGCCGTATTCGGCGGCGAACGCCTCCTGCAGCTCCGGCCTTTCGAACCAGTCGCGGCGGTAGACCCAGCCCAGCGCGTCGCCCATGGCGGGCAGCGCCCAATACTGGGGCTCGCCTTTCGGCCAAGTGGAATACGCATAGACGGTCGCGGGCAGGAAATCGTCCATGGAGATCCCGCGCTCGTCGAAGAAGTCGTTCAGCTGCACATAGTGGCCATAGGTCGCCGACCCGCCCAGCCACTGGCTGTCGCCGATCATCAGATCGCAGAGCTGGCCGCCGGAGTTCAGTTCATTCAGAAAGCGGTCGGCAAAGTTCGTCCAGGGGACGAACTCGAAATTCATTTCGATGCCGGTCTGTTCGGTGAAGTCCTTCGAGAGCTCCTGCAGCGCGTTGGCAGGATCCCATGCGGCCCAGCAGAGGGTCAGTTCGCCCTCTTGCGCTGCTGCGGGCTGGGCCAGAGCCGCCAGCGCGGCGGCGGCAGACAGTATCGTCGCTTTACGAAACACAGGCGTATCCTCCTTGCCGGTTCTTGGTTGCAGATGCGGTGCGAAGCTTGCCGGACCATCCAGAGCGTTGGGGCCGCAGCCTTCGGGCGCCTCACCTCACAGGGAATGGATGTCGATCGGCCTCCGTGAATGGTTTATTTAACCGTCTCACTAAATTCACGAACTGTCAAGAAACCGCCGGCATGCGAGTGCGTTCATGCCGCATCATGCATGTTTCGGATCATTATTATAATATTATTGCCCTACTGCACGTGCGAAGGGATTTAGGTCGCGCGGACGGCCCAGGAAGTTCAGTTCTGTTTAGTTCAATAGATCGCCGTCTCGCAGTTGCCGGACAGCGGCTTGACCGGCTCCGGCGCGGCTCGGATGCCGCGAAACGTCACGTCGAATAGGGGCTGTGCGGGTCTTCCAGATAGGGCGGGCGTTCGCCCGTCAGCTCACCCACGCCGGTCAGCAGGTATCCCGCATGGCCCAGACGCTTGCGGTCTTCGTCGGACAGCGCCATGAACTCTGCCCGCTCCGCCTCGCTGGGCCGGATGGTCGCAGCGAAGTCCTTGACCACGGCCCGGGCCTTCTGCTGGGCGTCGAGGAACGAGGCCGGCTCGTCGACAGTGACGACCACCGTGGTGTGCTTGTCTTCGTGCAGCACATGCAGGGCGGCGTGGATATCCGCAGTCCAGCGGCCGTCTTTCAGGGCCGTTTCGACCTTCAGCGGGCTCATCGCCTGATCGGCCCAGTGCTCCAGCATGGCCGCGACGCCGGCGCGTTCCGCCAGCACGGCCGCCTTCACCAGCTTGGGGTCTGCCGAAGGGATCTGCGTTCGCGTGGTCACCGGCCCGTCGGTGAAATGCAGTGTCAGGGTGACAACGCCTTCTTCCTCTCGCCCCCCTTCCAGGACGGCTTGGGCGCTGACCTCATAGCTGAGCGGCATGAACGGATCCCCCAGGTGTCGTCGGCGGCCGGTCCGCCACGGGTGCGGGCGGCATACTATCCCGCAAGGCGCGGGTGGGCCACGACTTCGCTCGCCCGATCTGATGCAATCTTTAAGGGAATCTTGACCGAGCGGCGTCATGCCGGCAACGACCGACGATCCGCTCACGTACCCCGGAGGACCCGACACCATGCCTCTGCACAGCAAGCGCGATATCCGCGACAGCCTGCTCGACGATGTCTACGCCTCCACCGATCTGGCAGGAGGGCTACCGAAATACCGGTTCCCCGAAGGCGAGCACGACCCGCGCCATGTCTACAGCCTGGTCCACGACGAGCTGATGCTGGACGGCAACTCCCGCCAGAACATGGCGACGTTCTGCAGCACCTGGCTGGAGCCCGAGGTGCACGCGCTGATGAACGAATGCATCGACAAGAACATGGTGGACAAGGACGAATACCCCCAGACGGCGGAGCTGGAGGCGCGCTGCGTCCACATGCTGGCGGATCTCTGGAATGCGCCGCATGCCGCCGACACCGTAGGATGCTCCACCACCGGCTCCAGCGAGGCGGCGATGTTGGGCGGCATGGCGCTGCTGCGCCGTTGGCGAGCGCGGCGCCGAGAGGCCGGTCGACCTGCGGACAGGCCCAATCTGGTGACCGGCCCGGTGCAGGTCTGCTGGCACAAATTCGCGCGCTATTGGGATGTGGAGCTGCGCGAGATCCCCATGCAGGGCGAACGCCTGATCATGACGGCCGAAGAGGCCGTTCGCCGCTGTGACGAGAACACGATCGGCGTGGTGCCGACGCTGGGCGTCACCTTCACCGGCCAGTTCGAGCCCGTGAAGGCGCTCAGCGACGCGCTGGACCGGTTGCAGGGCGAGAGCGGACTGGACATCCCCATCCATGTCGACGGGGCCAGCGGCGCCTTCCTGGCCCCGTTCTGCGAGCCCGATCTGCCCTGGGACTTCCGCCTGGCCCGGGTGAAGTCGATCAACGCCTCAGGTCACAAATTCGGCCTTTCGCCGCTGGGTGTCGGCTGGATCCTCTGGCGAGAACAGGAAGACCTGCCGGAAGAGTTGGTCTTCCGCGTCAACTACCTGGGCGGCGACATGCCATGCTTTGCGTTGAACTTCTCCCGCCCCGGAGGCCAGATCGTGGCGCAGTACTACAACTTTTTGCGCTTGGGCCGCGAGGGTTACGCAAAGATCCACCGCGCCTGCTATGACACCGCCCAGTTCCTGGCGGCGGGGATTGCCGAGATGGGGCCGTTCGACATCCTCTACGGCGGCGAATCGGGCGGCATCCCGTGCGTGTCATGGCGGCTGAAGCCCGGCGCGAACCCGGGCTTCTCCCTGTTCGATTTCGCCGACCGCCTGCGCACGCGCGGCTGGCTGGTTCCTGCCTATACGCTGCCTCCGGAGCGCGAGGATCTGGCGATCCAGCGCATCCTGGTACGCCATGGCACCAGCCGCGACCTCGCGGCTCTGCTGTTGGCCGACATGCGCCGCGCGCTTGCCTTGCTGGACGGACATCCGCCAAGCGAGCCGCTGACGGAAGCCGAAGCCGGCGGCTTCCGACACGCCTGAGGCTGGCGGCAGCTATCCGGAGAACTGGTCGTAGGCCTCCAGCGCCTGGGCGCCGTACACCATGGACGGCCCGCCGCCCATATAGATGGCCATGCCGATGGTCTCCAGCACCTCTTCCCGCGTCGCGCCCTGGCGCACGGCGGCGTGGACATGGAAGCCGACGCAGCCGTCGCAGCGGATGGCGATGGAGATCGCCGTCGCGATCAGCTCTTTGGTCTTGGTGTCCAGCGCTCCTTCGGCCGTGGCCGCCGCGGCCAGCGCGGCGAAGGCCTTTGCCGTTTCCGGAATGCCCTTGCGCTCCGTCGCCATCGCGTCAGAAAGCGTCTTGGTCAAAGCCTGCCAGTCTTTGTGCATGTCCGTCCCCTGGGAACACCGTAATGCCTGATGGACTCCAGCCCATCTCGATGACCGTCATAGGAGACTCGCATAGACTCTAAGTCATTGATGCAGAGCAGTAATTTCTATCGGAGCTAGTCGATTTCGTATTCTCGCCGAATCCGATCAGGTCGATCGAACGGCCCCGGTACCGTTGGGGCAGCTCATTCCAGCCGTTCCGGCCAGCGCCGCCGGCCGTGAAGAACACGAAGCACCTGGATCGTTTCGTCCTGAAGGCGATAGGCGACGACAAACGGCTTCAATACAAGCTCGCGAGAGCCCGGCACGCGGCCCGGCCGCCCGGACTCGGGAAACACCGTGAGGGTGCCGACCACGGTCCGCTGCAAATGTGAGATCACTCTTGCCGCAACTTCCGGATCGTCAAGGGCTATGAACTCGTAAGCGTCGACAAGGTCGACAGCCGCGCTGTCGGTCCAGACGACACGCATGCCTACGTGGTGCGTCGAGCGCGCGGCAGCGGCAGTTTGTCTTTGGTGCCCAGGCTTTCCACCCATGCCTGGATCTCTTCATCCGACACGAACAGCCCGGCTTCGGCCTCTGCCATACCCTTCCTGATCGCGTCGGCATGCCACTTCTGGGTGGCCAGATAGTCGGCCAACGCCTCATGCGCCAACTCTTCTTCAGACCGACCGGTGGCTTTCGCCAAGTCTGCCAATGCAGCCTCTTCCTCGGGTCGCAATCTCACGACGCCCATGCTGTTCCCCATCCTTGACCGATCGGCACATAGTCAGACTAAAGCACTTCGCCCACTCTCGGAGAAAGATCTGCCGACATGTGGCGTATCGGTGTTGCTGCCGCTACTCCACCGTCACGGACACCGCCGCTTCGACTGGCTGACCGTTGTGGCCGTAGGTGCGGTGGTCGTTGGCGTTCAGACTGACGCTGAGCGTGCGGTCGCCAGACGGCAGGGCTGGGATGTGGAACCAGGGGCCGTAGAGGCGGGCCAGTTTGTTCCCGTCGACATAGAGATGGGCGTGGCCCTCACCCACCACATGGTCGCCGTTCACGCGTTCCGGGGCGAAGGTGAAATGCTCGGTCATTAGATGTAGGTTCCAGCCGCCGCCCGGATCGGGCGAGAGATGCACCATGACGGTGGGCACTTCCGCGCCGTCCGGCACCTCTACCAGCTCGTCATGGGCGTGCAGATGTTCGCCACCACCTGCAGAGCCTGCGGTGTGCTGGTGATGCATATGGCTCTCGGCCCCCGGTGCGTCGGCCGCGGCCAGGGCTGTCGCTTCGACCGCAATCTCGCCAGCGCGCTCGAAGGTCAGACTCATCGGCACGGTGGCCCCAGGGGCGATGGACCCGTCCAGACCTTCCAGCAGCACATGCACGCCCTCGGGCGTGAGCGAGAGGATCGATCCGGCATCGATCACCGGTCCGGCATCACTCACCGCTGCCTCGTCATGGCTATGCAGGCTGATACTGCTCGCGCCCGGCACGGCGACGGAGAGCAGGCGGTCCGATGCGGTGCCGGCATTATGCACCAGCATATAGGCAAGCGCGCTCTCGCCGTCCGTGGCCACCACGATACGCGCGTCATGCGCCGTAATGCGCGAAGACTGCAGTGAGGTCACTAGGGCCAGTCCCACACCCAGGGTCACCACCGCCGCGACACCGATCAGGACCAGCCTGTTCATGCCCTTCCCCTCTGTCGTCCACCCGACGCGCGGCGCTCAGCCGCCTTGCCGCGGGACACTGTCTCGCCGACACTGCGTCGCCTTTTCGTAATTCGTGGACCGCGTGATCCTGTTCAACCCTACCCTGTCGCGACTGGTCCGGCGAGGCCCCGCAGCACTGTCGCTAGCCGCTGTTCCGCTGGCCCTCTCGGCCGGGCCGGCCTGGGCGCATGCGTCGGATCGCGGGCTGATCATGCTGCTGCCGACGGACCGCTATCTTGTCGGCGGAGCGATCGCCGTTGCGGTCTCTTTCGGATTGTTGGCCTTTTCCCCTGACCGGCTGTTCCGCTGGGCTGCGACAGCGCGGCTGAGGCTGTTCACGATCGATGATCGCTGGCGCGTGGTAACGAGCATCGCAGCCTTCGCCCTTTTTCTCGGGCTGATCGCCACAGGGCTGCTGGGCAGCCGCGACCCCCTGTCGAACCCGCTCACGCTCACGATCTGGACGCTCTGGTGGGTGTGCATCACGCTGCTGCACGGGCTGTTTGGCAATCTCTGGGCATGGATCAATCCCTGGACCGGCCCCTATCGCCTGCTGCGCCGGCTTGCCGGAGGGGACGCGGAGCCGCCGCTCACGCTGCCGGCTAGGCTGGGATACTGGCCCGCGGTGCTGGCGTTTGCCGGCTTCGCCTGGTTCGAGCAGGTGGATATCGCGCCGGACGACCCGGAGAGGCTGGCCATAGCCGCCGGCACCTATTGGGCGGTCACCTTCATCGGCATTCTGCTTTTCGGGGAAAAGGCGTGGCTGTCCCGCGCTGAGTGCTTTTCCGTCTTCTACCGCATCATTTCCCGTGTGGCGCCGCTGTCGGCGGAACCGGTCGCCGGGGACGAGAGCCGGCGGCGCCTGGTACTGCGCCCGCCGGGGGCCGCCGTGCTGGGCGCGCCGCTGCTGCCCATCAGCGGGCTCTTCTTCCTGATGCTGACCTTGAGCTCCGTCTCTTCCGAAGACTTCAACCGGACCTTCTTCTGGCTCGGCCTCCACGGCGTCAACCCGCTGGAGTATCCGGGCCGGTCGGGCACGATGGTGATCAATTCCATCGGCATCGTGCTTGTGTGGGCAGCGTTGATCGCCGTGTTCGCCGGCGCCGTCGCACTGGGGAACCGGATGGCCGGACGCGGCACAGGACTGCCGGAGAGTCTCGGTCGCCTGGCTATGACTATCGCCCCGATCTCGTTGGCCTTCCATCTGGCGCATTACCTGACCGCCGTCATGGTCAACGCGCAGTACGCACTGTTGGCGGCGTCGGACCCATTCGGGCGAGGCTCCGACCTGCTGGGCCTCGGCGGCTTTCAGGTCACCACGTCGTTTCTGATGAACTACGAGAGCGTCGAGACGATCTGGAACCTGCAGGCCGCCGCGATCGTGGGCGGCCATGTACTGGCCGTTTACATGGCCCATCTGGTGGCGTTGCGCCTGCACGGGGATGCGCGAGCCGCAACGGTTAGCCAGGTGCCGCTGGCAGTCGTGATGGTGCTCTACACCCTATTCGGCCTCTGGCTCTTGGCCACGCCGATTGCCGCATGAGCGCGGGCTGCAGAACGGCGTTGTCAGTTTCCACCGCAGATGGTGTAGTTCGCCAGCCCAATCAGAAGACTGCGCCACAGCGCGGCCGAACCAAGCAAGGAGGTCACGGATCATGGATGAGCGGAAGACGCGGAACACGGCCACGACAAACGGGCTCACCCGCCGCACGGCGCTGAAGGGCCTCGGTGCAGCGGCAGGCGCGGCGGCGATCGGGACGCAGGCGGCGCCCGGCTTCGTGCGCTATGCCCAGGCGCAGTCGTCGGAGCCCATCAAGATCGGCTTTCAGGCCCATCGCACCGGCATCGGCGCGGCCTATGGCCGCTGGTACGAGCGCACGACGGAGGCGGCCGTACGCCTGATCAACGAAGCGGGCGGCATCAACGGCCGGCCGATCGAGCTGATCGTGGAGGATGACGGCACCGACCCGCGCCGCGGTGCGGAGGTCGTGGAGCGCTTCGCCACCCAGCATCGCGTCGACGTGGTGTTCGGCACGCTGTTCAGCCATGTGGTCATGGGCTCCGCCCCGCGCGCGGGAGAGCTGAAGATGCCCTATTTCTGCGTCAGCGAAGGCCATCACGTCGCCTCGGGCGTGCTCAACCGCTACATCTTCCAGCCGGGCATCACGGACGTGAAGTCGCAGGTGATCTCCATGGCGCCGTGGGTGGCGGAGAATCTGGGCAAGAAGGTCACCATGATCTTCCCCGACTATGCCTTCGGTCACGACCACCGCGATTTCTTCAGCGAGGCGATCGCCGCACAAGGCGGTGAGGCGCTGGAGCTGATCGCCATCCCGCCGACCGAAAGCTCGTTCACCCGCTATTTCCCCCGCATCCCGTCGGAGACGGAGGTGATCTATCACGTGATGGTGGGGCCGGGCGTGCTGACCTTCGTCAGCGAAATGGGCCAGTTCTATGGGGCGAACCGGCCGCAGATCTTCGGCTTCATCGACTCGCTGGAAGCGGTGGACTTGGCGAGCCCCGGCCTGGAGTTCCTGGAAGGCACCTATTTCTGGGAAGGCTTCCCGCGCTATGCCATGCCGGAGGCCACGGAATACGACACCTTCTTCCGCGAGCAGGTGGGCGTGAACGCCGACGGCGCCAGCATCGACGATCCGCAGGACATCTCCACCTACTCCCACATGTTCGGCTGCTGGGAGACGCTGTACATCATCAAGCGTGCGATGGAGGCGAGCGGCTATGCCTCGGCAACCGACGCCGACAAGGCCGGGCTGATCGAGGCGGTAGAAGCGATGACGGAGTTCCCCGAGGGCTTCGAGCATCCGCAAGGGCGCAAGACCTTCGACGGCAAGACTCACCAGTGCTTCGGCCACCAGTACATCTCGGTGGTCGAGAACAGCCGGCTGAACGTCGTGCACAAGACCTCGATCGAAGACGGCCTCTACGAACCGGAGGTGGACTACACCACCCAGTCCCTGTGAGCGGAAACGAGCAGCAAATTGTTTTCGGAGCGCCGGACGCTGTGAGGTGGCGCTGCCCGCCTGACAGCGTCCGCAAGGCCTGACCCCTTGGATTTCGGACCCTATCTTCTGCTGGCGTCTTTGGAGGGCCTGGTCACGGCGGCGGTGCTGTCGCTGACCGCGCTGGGGCTGTCGCTGGTCTTCGGCGTCATGCGCATCGTCAATGTGGCGCATGGCGAGTTCTTCATGCTGGGCGCAGTGCTGGCCTGGGCGATCGCCACGCCGATCGCGGGCAATCCGGCGTTGGGCTTTGCTCTAGCCATGGTCTGCAGCCCGCTGGTGGTCGGCGCCGTGGCACTCGTGTCGGAGCGCCTTGTGCTGCGGCGGCTGAAATACGAGCCCGAGGCCACGATCGTCGCCACCATCGGCATGCTCTACATCATCCAGCAGATGGCCCTGACCTTCTACGGCCCCGATGCGCGGGCCGTGCAGGCGCCGTTCGACTGGCGCATCCAGTTCCCGTGGTTCGGCTATTCCGGCTACAAGCTGTCGGTCGTGGGTGCTTCCATCACGCTGATGCTGCTGACCTGGCTGGTGCTGGCACGCACGCGTATCGGGCTGATGCTGCGCGCCACCCAGTATGACGGCGAAACGGCGCAGGCCTTCGGCATCCCCATCGACCGGGTCTATTGCGGCGTGTTCGCCGTGGGCGCCATGCTGGCCGCGGTCGCCGCCGTGCTGATCGTGCCGATCCAGCAGGCGCACTACCTGATGGGGCTGGACCCGCTGCTGCTCTCGTTCATCGTCGTCATCATCGGCGGGCTGGGCAGCCTGAAAGGCACGGTGGTCGCCGCCGTGGTGATCGGCATGAGCGACGGCATCATCTCCGTCTTCTTCTCGCCGACCTTGGCGAAGATCCTGGCGACCCTTCTGGTCGCCATGGTGCTGGTCTACCGCCCGCAGGGCCTGTTCGGGAAGGCTGTGCGATGACCCCGGCGGACACCACGAAACGCGTGCTGATGCTGCACGCAGGCGTCATCGCCGCGCTGTTCGTGGCCCAGTTCGTGCTGCCCGAATATCACCACGGCGTGCTGGCGCGGGTGATGGTGCTGGCGGCCTATGCCACCGGGTACACGCTGCTGTTCGGCTATACGGGCCTGTTGAGCCTGGGCCACGCCATGTTCTTCGCCGCCGGCCTCTACGGCGCCGGGCTGACGGTCTATCACCTCGGCTGGTCGCCGCCTGCCGGCTTCGGCGCCGGTATCGCGGCCGGACTGGCGCTTTCCGTCATGGTCGGCTTCGTCGCGCTGCGCACCACCGGCGTGGCGTTCATGATCGTCACCATGATGCTGGCGCAGGCCGTCTACCTCGCGTCGCTCTATTTCGGCGAGTGGACGCGCGGCGATGAAGGCATCGTGCTGACCCAGGCGATGCGCACCTTCGAGATCGCCGGGGCCACCATCGACCTGTCGCTTCCGGACGAGCGCTTCAATGCCGCGCTGATCCTCTACGCGTGCTCTCTCCTGATCTGCCTGGCGGTCGTCCGCGCGCCCCTGGGCCGCGTCATGGTGGCGATCCGGGAGAATGAAGACCGCACGCGCATGCTGGGCTACGACACGTTCCAGGCCAAGCTCATGGCCCTGGCGCTGTCCGGCACATTGAGTGCTGCGGCCGGGGCCAGCTATGCGCTGTTGTTCGGTTATGCGGGCTCCACCTTCGCGTCGATCCACTATTCCATCTACCCGCTTCTGTGGGTGCTGCTGGGCGGGGCAGCGACGACGCTGGGGCCGCTGATCGGCACGCTCGCCATCACCTACATGATCGACGTCACCAGCGGCTTCACCTCGGCCTATCTGCTGCTGGTGGGCGTGATGCTGGTGTTGCTGGTGCTGTGGTCCCCGAACGGCTTGCTGGGTGCCTTGCGCGACCGGAAGCTGGCATGGCTGCCGTAGTGCCTCTGCTGACCACGCGCAGCCTCAGCCGCCGCTTTGGCGGACTGCAGGCCGTGGCCAATGTCGACTTCCAGGTCCAGCGGGGGGAGATCCGGGCGATCATCGGCCCCAACGGGGCAGGCAAAACCACTCTGGTCAGCCTGGTGTGCGGCCGCATCCCGCCGTCGGAAGGCACCATAGTGTTCGAGGGCGAGGACATCACGGGCCTGCCGGCGCACACAAGGGTCTTGCGCGGCATCGCCTACACCTTCCAGATCACCTCGGTCTTCGCCAATTTGACCTGCCACGACAACGTGGCGCTGGCCGTCCAGCGCACGCTTCTGTCGAAGCAGCGCTGGGGCCGGCTGGACCGTCATGCCCTCACAGCCGAGGTCATGGCCGCGCTTGAGCGCGTCGGCATCGCCGACCTGGCGGCGGTGCCGGCCGGCAAGCTCTCTTACGGCCACCAGCGGCTTTTGGAAGTGGCGATGGGCCTGGCGCTGAACCCCCGCCTGCTGATCCTGGATGAGCCGACGCAGGGCCTGTCGGATGCCGAGATCGCGAGCTTCTGCGACCTCGTGCGCGCCATCGCCGAAGAGGCCACGATCCTGCTGATCGAGCACAACATGCATGTTGTGATGAGCCTGGCCCACACGATCACCGTCATGAACAACGGGGCCATACTGGCGGAGGGCGACCCTGCCGCGATCTCCGCCAATGCCGATGTCCAGCAAGCCTATCTGGGGGGCTGATGCTGACGGTCCGCGACATCGACTGCTTCTATGACGATGTGCAGGTGCTGCGCGGCTTCGCCTTGGAGCTGCGCGACGGCGAGGTGCTGTGCCTGCTGGGCCGCAACGGGGCGGGCAAGACCACGGCCTTGAAGGCGATCATGGGCCTGGTTCGGGTCAAGTCGGGAGAGATCCTGCTGGGCGACACCGTGTTGTCTGCGCTGCCGCCGCACGAGGTGCCGAAGCGCGGCATCGCCTATGTGCCGCAGGGCAGGCGCCTGTTCGCGGAGCTCAGCGTCGCCGACAATCTGGAGATCGGGCTGATGACCCGTGGCAAGGGCCGGCCCGTACGCGACAAGGTGCTGGAGCTGTTCCCCGTGCTGCATGCCCGTCTCAACCAGCGCGCAGGCACGCTGTCGGGCGGTGAGCAGCAGATGCTGGCCATGGCCCGCGCGCTCTGCCTGGAGCCCGACGTGCTGCTGCTGGACGAGCCGACCGAGGGCCTCATGCCCTCCATGATCGCCCGGGTCCGCGAGACGATCGCGGAGCTGCGCCGCCGCGGTGTCTCAACGATCCTGGTGGAACAGCGGGTCGACGCGGTTCTGCCGGTAGCCGACCGGGTCGCCTTCATCGAGAATGGCCGCAATCGCGAGACGGTGCCGGTCGAGGCCCTGCGCACCGATCTCGACCTGCTGCACCGGTATGTGGGCGTCGGCGTCTAGCGACCGCACTCAGGCGTCAACGGTCGGCTGGCGCAGCAGCGAAATCGTCTCATCGATCTTGCGCAGCTCTGCGTCCAGCGCCATTCCGAGGGCGACATTGCGGCGGCCATAGGCGGCCTTGCTGGCGGCATGGAGCCGGGCGCGATCCGCTTCCAATACCTCTACGCGGGCCTGGAGAGTTCCGTCCATGGTTCCGTCCCCTCATCCCGGAGCGGCAGCATCAGGCCGCAGGTCTTCAACGGCTGGGCGATCCCGGCCAAGAGGTCGCGCGCTTCACATCGCTCCGGCATGGCAAACAGCCAGGGCAGACGCGCGGCAACACGGCACGGCTCGTCGGCCTGGGCGGCGGCGATCAGCTCAAGCAGGCTCATCTCGTCGGGGCTGACGCCGGGATAGCCGCGATAGCCGATGCGGATGGTCCGACGGCCGTGGACGGCGACGCCGACCAGAAACTGGCCCAGCGCCGTCAGCACCGTGGTGCCGCCCGAGGCGCCGCAGCTGTCGCGGAACTCCCGCTCCACGATCTGCCAGCACTGTCGGCCATCAACCCAGTGCCGGATTGCCCATACCAGCAGATGCTCGGCATATGTCAGCTCCCAGACCGATAGCCCGGGAGTCGTCGGCTTCGTTGCGATCATCGCCAACGCCCCGTTCGCTCGTCTCACGATCGACAGTATTGAAAATGAGAATCATTCGCAATACTGTCGATCGCCGCACCGAGGGAGGGACGAGACACATGGCGCACCCGCATCAGGACACAGAGCAGGTCGCAGACCTGACGGAGCCCGAGCTTTTTGTGGTCTGGGCTGCGCGCTCTTGGGTCACCGCCTTCAAGAGCAGGCGCGCAATCTGCCCGACGGTCCGTATGGGCTTCCGGCTGGCCGGCGTGGATGGCGGGCTTCAGGCCGTGGACCGGCTGTTCGGCGTGATGGCAGCCTCTACGCGACGCGATCTGGACTTCCGATGCGTGAATTGCCCCGGCCTGGGCGGCGACGAAGCCCTGCTGCTGCGGTGTATCGCCGGGCTCCAATATGGCGACGACGTGACCACACAGTCCGTCCTGGGAGACTGGCTGCCGCAGCCGGAAATCGCAGCGGCGCGGCTACACGCCCACGATTTCGCGACGGCCCTGACGGCTGCAAGCATGCTGATCCCGATGCGCCGTTTGCGCACCGTCGGGCCGCTTGCCGGCGCCGGTTCGGTCGAGGGTCGTTGCTCGATCCATTAGCCCACACGACCTTGGCGCCTGCGACGACCGCGGTCTAAGCTCCGGGCGTCCTCCTAAATGGGAACCGATCCCTGATATACGTAGACGCCCTCTATCACGACAGCCTGGTCTGGGACGACCATTGCGGGTTCGAGCCCGACCCCGACACACCGCTGGAGCCGCTGTTGCGGCCGTGGCGTGAGGCTGGCGTCGACTATCTCTCCGTCAATGTCTCGTTCGACCACCACCCGTGGACCCGGACGATCGAGACCATCGCCGCAGTCCGTCGGCGCCTGCGTGATGAGGTGCCGTGGTGCCGGCTGGTCGCGACGGTGGATGAGGTCGACCGCGCTCGCGCAAGCGGGCACATGGCCGTGACCTTCGATATCGAGGGCATGAACGCGCTGAACGGCCGGCTGGATCTAATCCAGCTCTACTACGATCTTGGCGTCCGGCACATGCTGTTCGCCTATAAC
>JANQQD010000259.1 GCA_028285185.1 Anaerolineae bacterium
GCCCACCGGATCGACGCAGCAGACGATACGGCCGGCACCGCACATGTTCAGCCCTTCGACCGGCTGGCCATAGGCGGACAGGTGGAAGAAGCTGTCGCCCGTCAGCACATCGCGATGCGCCAGCAGCCAGTCGTAGAGGCCGCGGTTCTGGGCATGGGTCGGACGCAGGTCATCCCAGACGTTGCCGCCGCGGCCGGTCGGGCGTAGCCGCGTCAGCCGGAGCTCTGCGCCATAGCGGTCGGCCAACGCGTAGAGATCGTCGATCTCCGGGTAGTTCCGGCGGGTGACGGTGGAGTTGATCTTGAACCGGAAGCCGCGCGCAGCCAGCCGCTCCATGGCGCGTCGAGCGCGGGCGTAAGAGCCGATCCCTCGCACCGGATCGTTGGTCTCCGGCGTGGCGCCGTCCAGGCTGATCTGGACGTCGAGATAGTCGCGCGAGGCGATCCAGTCGGCAGCACGATCATCGACCAGCGTGCCGTTGGTGCTGAACTTCACACCGATGCCGCGGTCCAGGGTGTAATCCATCAGCTCGAAGAAATCGGGCCGGCTCATCGGCTCACCGCCGCCGACATTGATATAGAAGACCGTCATCTCGGCCCATTCGTCGATCAGACGCTTGGCCTCTGCCGTCGTCAGCTCATCCGGCCGGCGCTTGCCCGATGACGACAGGCAGTGCACGCAGCGCAGATTGCAGCCATAGGTGATCTCCCAGGTCAGGCAGATCGGCGCATTAAGGCCCTTGCGGAAGATCTCGTAGCTCATGCATGCCCCTCCCGGTCGATCACAAGCCAGGCGCCATGATCCTCGAAAGACTGGCACCGTCCGCCGATCCCCTTGCCCAGTGCCGCAAGGCTGTCCCGATTGAAGGTCTGCAGATGGCCGAAGCGCGCGTCTGCGACCTCCTCCACCGGGACAGCAACGATCAGGCGGCGCCGTGTCAGGGACCAGAGCGCATCCATGGCCGACTGCGTCTCATCGGGAGCCAGATGCTCAAGCAGATGAACGGCCGTCACGACGTCGAAGGGCGGTGTGGCCGGCGCCAATTGAGACGCGATGCCGGCTGCGAGAAGATCCGCCTGCACGAAGCGCACGCCGGCAAGCTGCCGTTCGTGCGCATAGTCTTCGGCGAGAGACACTAGCGCGGCGTTGAGGTCGCACGCGACGATCCGGCTGGGCCGCTGTTCGCGCCCCTTCCCGGTTGCCAGCAGCAGTGGCAGGAACCCGAAGCACGTCGCCACATCCAGCATCGTGTCCGGCGCGATCTCGTCGACCAGTCCGGCGACCCGCCGATAGACCTGAGCGAAATCCGCGATGAAATCCCTTACCGGCGATCCATTCGGTCGCCCCGCCTTGCGGAACGCCGCCAGCGTGTTGTCGTAGAACAGGTGCCAGGCACGGCGTTCATTGCCGTCGACCGACCGGACGATCTCGCCGACGAAACGCTCGAACAGCTCCTGCTCCGTCGGTGCATGGCCGTTGAGCGCACCGGGCCGAGGCGAGGCGGACAACAGCGGCAACAGCTCGTCGGCGACATGGGCGGCGATGTTGTTGTCGATCTCAGCCGGTTCGAAGTCGTGCACCAGGATGATGTCGAAGAGGTCGCAGGCCGCGGGGTCGTCGGCGTCGATGCCGTAGACGGTGAAATGCCGGCTGGAGGCGAGGGGCTGCGCGCGATCCGCCAGGCCCTCGACAAGCAGGCTGTGACGCTGGCGTGAGAGCGTGATCGGTGTCATGACGACACGCGCATCCCTGGCCCGCCATGCATCCCGGCGGCCCGCGCCTGGGCGCGCAACAGGGTTTCGGCCACCTGGCCCAGCTGCTTCAGATTCCGCACCACTTCGGTCCGGTGGCAGACGGGCTCGTAGAGCGGCATGTCGCTGCTGCCCAGCCCCCAGCTGCCGCGCGGTTCCGGCGACAGCCACACCAGTTGTCGGGCGCGCCGGCGGATCTCTTCCAGTGCGCGCACATTCGGCGGGTTGCGGTTGCCCCGGCCGTCGCCCAGCACGATCACGGTGGTGCGGTGGGTGATGGTGCCCAGATAGCGCTGGCAGAAGATCCCCAGCGCCCGGCCGTAATTGCTGTTGGCGTCGCAATCGACCAGATCGCCGCCGAAGACCGAGGCGATGGCGTCGTCGATGCCAAGCTGCTCGAAGTACTGGGTGGCCTCCGCCAGGTCGCTGACGAAGACGAAGCTGCGCACCTGTTCGAACAGCGACTGCAGGCTGTAGACGAGATGCAGCATGAAGCGCGCTGTGGTTCGCACCGACAGGCTGACGTCGCAGATGACGACAATGCACGGCTTCTCGTCGCGCCGGCTGGTAAGCACCGGATGGAAGGGAATGCCGTCATAGCCCATGCTGTTGCGCATGGTGCGGGCGACATGGATGCGCCCGCGATGGCTGACGACACGGCGGCTGGACCGCGCCCCTTTCATGCGGCGGCCGAGCCGGCGCACGATCTCGGCCATCTCGCGCCGCTCACCCTCTGTGAAGCGGTAGTCATAGGCCGACCGGATCGGCTCGCAGTTGGGATCGTCCGGTTGCAATCCCCGCTCCAGCGCCATCTCGCGTTCCATGTACCGCTTCAAGAGCTCCGGCAGGTCGGCGATGATGCCGTCGATACCGCCTGCCAGGCGCTGCAGCAGCGCGTCGTCGACGTCGAGATCGCGCAGATCGTCCAGCAGCGCTTCGGCGGCGTTGACGATCAGGTCTTCGTCGATGTGCTGCAGCGCGTCGCCGAAATTGAGATCGCCGGGCGTGGCGATGTTCTTCACCCGCCGCACGTGCAGCTGGTGGGTCACCTTTTTCATGACCTGATCCAGCAGGCCCTTGTTGCGGTTCAGGATCAGCCCCTGGCTCATCGCCGAAAGGCTGAGCTGGTTGGGGTCCTGATGGGGGTTGAAGCGGGTGACCATCTTTTCGGGGTCGAAGAAATCCCGGATGGACACTGGCTCGCCATGGGCATGGTCGCCTTCGTTGTTGACGACGCCGGTATCCTCCGGCGCGAACACGATGCGGTCCGGTTCCGCCAGGTCGCCGTCGTGATGGTGCCCGTGGCCGTGCCCATGGGCGCGTCGGTCACCGACGCCGGGCAGGGTGAAGAACAGGGCGAACATCTCTTCGAACACGGGGATGTCGTGCATGTCCTTGATCAGCGTGCTGCGCAGCACCGTCCGCACCGTCTCGCGGTCGGCCAGGGTGACGCACACCAGCGCCTGCATGGCGTCGATCGATTCCGACGGAGAGATCCGCACGCCGTTGCGCTTCAAAAGGCAGATGAAGCGGTTGATGGGCGCGTCCATCAGGCCTCTCCGATCCCGCCGTCGACGCGCCCCCGATAGCCGCCAAAATACCGTGCCGAGTGCTCACGCTGGCGGCCCTCGGCCTCATCCCGCTCAGGTTCGGCGGGCTTCAGCGGCGGTCGGATTGCCTGCGATTTCGCCGGTCGGTCGGGCCGGCCGTTGCCATGGTGGTGATGGTCGTGATGGTGATCGTGATCGTGCGAATGGCCGTGGTGGTGGTGATGATGATGACCGTGTCCATGGTCATGGTCGTGGCGGTGGCCGTGGTCGTGCACGCCTTCCAGCAGCCAGGCCACGTGGTCGCGCACCTGCTGGGTATCACGCTCGTACTTGACCAGAAGCTCCAGCGTCTCTTCGACCAGGTCGTGGGTCAGGTGCTCGGCGTTCAGCAGCACCAGCGCCTGGGCCCAGTCCAGCGTCTCGCTGATGCTGGGCGCCTTGCGCAGGTCGAGCCCGCGCATGCGGCGAATGACGTCGACGACCTGGGTCGCCAGCGTGTCGCTGACACCGGGGACCTTGAGACGGACGATCTGCAGCTCCCGCGTCTCGTCAGGATAGTCGATGAACAGGTGCAGGCAGCGCCGCTTCAGCGCATCGCTCAGATCGCGGGTGTTGTTGCTGGTGATGATCACGGTGGGCGGCGTCTTGGCCTTCACCGTACCGATCTCCGGCACCGTCACCTGGAAGTCGCTCAGCACCTCCAGCAGGAACGCCTCGAACTGCTCTTCGGCCCGGTCGATCTCATCGATCAGCAGGACGACCGGCTGTTCAGAGCTGATCGCCTGCAGGATCGGGCGGCGTACGATGAAGTGTTCGGAGAAGAAGACGTCGTCATGCCCGCGCAGCGTCGTCACGGCATCGCGCAGATCGTCGATATCGGCGAAGACGCGGGCAATCTTGTCGCGCAGGATCTGGGTGTAGAGCAGCTGCTTGCCGTACTCCCACTCATAGAGCGCCCGGGTTTCATCGAGGCCGGCGTAGCATTGCAAGCGGATCAGCTCACGGCCCAGCGCCTGGGCCGTGACCTTGGCCAGCTCGGTCTTGCCGACGCCGGCCGGCCCCTCGATCAGGATCGGCTTGCCCATCTTGTGGGCAAGGAACGCCACCGTCGCGACTTTGCGGTCGCAGATGTATTGATGCGCCGCGAGCTGTTCGACCGTCTGGTCGATGGACTCGAACATGGATCGGCCCCCCTGTCCGGGGCCGCTTTATCGAGCAAGCGGCCCCGACTCTGATAAGGAGTTGGAAGGGAGGGCTGGCCTAGTAGTACGAGCCCGTCAGAGCATGCGCCACCACCGGCGCGACCGCGTCATAGGTCACCTCGCGCGCATTGCCGGGGGTCGATCCGTCGCCCAGCAGATGCTTGGTGATGCGGTCGACGTCGCGATCGTCGCCGACGATCTTGTTGCCGCCCCATTCGGCATACTTGCCCATGCCCATGCGGGACTTGGTGTAGTCCGGCGTGCTGCAGAAGTTCGCCGGAACGCCGACATCCTTGCTGATGCGGATCGCCGCTTCCAGGGCCCGCTCCGCCGCCGAGACGTCGGTCAGGCCGTCGACATTCTCACCCAGCGCTCGGGCGATGTCGCGGAACCGCTTGTAGTTGGTGGGCATGTTGTATTCCCATACGCGCGGCAGGGCGATGGCATTGTTCAGCCCGTGATGGGTGTCGTAATAGGCGCTGATGGCGTGCGACATGGCGTGGATGATGCCGAGCCCGCCGCTGTTGAACGACTGGGCCGCCATGTAGGACGCGTACATCATGTTGTAGCGCGCCTCGTAGTTCAGCGGCTCGAACACGGTGCGCCGCAGGTCCTGGCCGACCAGCTCGATCACCTTCAGCGCGTTGCCCAGGCTGGGCAGGAAGTCCAGGCGCGACACATAGGGCTCCGACGCGTGAGCCAGCACATCGAAGCCACAGAACGCCGTCAGATCCTGCGGCATGGAGAAGAACAGCACCGGATCGTTGATGCCGAGCGTGACCGGGCAGTTGTCGTCGAAGCCGAGCCACTTGTAGGGCGCCTTGTCCGACGTGGTGTCGGTGATCACATAGGCCCAGCTCGTCTCAGACCCCGTGCCGGCCGTGGTGTTGATGGCGATATGCGGTGGGTTGTCGGGGTTCTCCGACTTGTTGAAGCCGTCGAACTCGTTGACGTTGCGACCGTCATGGGCAACGACGATGCGCGCGCCCTTGGTGGCGTCGGTCACGCTGCCGCCGCCGACCGAGATGAAGCTGTCGCACGACTCTTTCACGTAGAGATCGGCCAGCTCCATGCAGTTGTAGTCTTTGGGATTGGACTCGATCTTGTCGTAGAGAACGACGTCGATGCCCTGATACTTCACCTTGCCGACGATATCTTCGACGATGCCGGTTCCGCGCAGCCCCGACGTCGCCAGGAGGGCGCGCTTGAACCCAAGCTTCTTGGCTTCCACTCCCACCATCTCGTAGGCACCGGGTCCCAGGATGCCGCGCGGCATCCGGTGGAACTCTTTGATCGGGAATTGCCACAGCTTCTCTGCCTGCATAACGCGTTTCCTCCACACTGTTGAGATGCCGGTCCCTGTCCAAGCGGTAGGACCTGTTGGGAGGGGGCGTCATCACCCCGGCTCCGATCAGCGGCGATTGACGCCGTTCTGTTGGTCTTGGCCTCCCTTGTCCTCTGATGCGGCGTTCTGTGAGAGGCATCGAGGTGGAGGCGGATCGCGGACGTCTTCAGTCCCGGCACCCTAGGCCTGGTTTGACTGGAGGTGCCGCGTTGGTCATTCCCCGCCGGTGGGCCTCGCTCGATCGCTGGAGGCCGCACCCCGCACGGTGTGGTCGGACTAGATGCCCGCCAACAGCAGCACGCCGGCCGCAGCGACGGCGCCGCCGGCGGCTCGAATGGCCAGCCCGTCGCGGATCCGGCCGGTCAGCAGGGCGAAGGAGATGCCAAGCGCATGCAGCGCCGCGGTCGCCAGAATGAAGCCTGCGGAGTACAAGAGCCCGCTGGCGCCAGCCGGCATTTCCGTGCCGTGTGCGTGGCCGTGGAACAGCGCGAAGGCACCGACCACCGCCATTGCGATCATGAGGGATGCCTTGATCCGTGCCGCGACCAGGCAGCCCAACGCCACGACCGATGCCAGAATGATGATTTCGACGGCAGGCATGCCAACCGCCATCACCGCCAGCAGGCCACCGGCGGCCATGACACCGACGAATGTCGCCGGCACCAGCCACGTCGCCCGACCGCCAAGCAGTGCGGCCCACAGGCCGACAGCGACCATGGCCAACAGGTGATCGGCGCCGAAGAAGGGATGGGTGAGGCCGGCCACGAAGCCACCGCCCGGGGCGGCTCCCGTGTGGGCCTGGGCAACGCTGGCGACAAGGGCTATCGGCAATGCGGTGGCAGCGATCTTGGTAAGATGCTTCATGGTATACCTCCCCCACGCGTTGGTCTTGGATGATCCTGGGCGTTGTTCTTAGTGAAGTCCCGCACTGAAGATTTAAGGTGACAGTCCGCAAGACTGTTATGCCATGAACTTCCGCGCAGGTAATATTGTGTTGGGCGCGCTCCTCAATTTAGGAAGGGTGACGATTCCACTATCGTCATGTAACAAAAAACTTGGCAAACAAACATCAGTCCGACGGTCTATTTTCGGATGAAGCCGCAATGCAGCCCGCAG
>JANQQD010000212.1 GCA_028285185.1 Anaerolineae bacterium
GCACCGGCGATGGCGTTCTGGGTCGCGGCCGACAGGGCTACTCCGTCGCTTCCCGTGTCCGCCAGGATGGCGGCGATCTCTGTCGCGATCTCACCGAAGCTGCCCGGCGACGTGTGCCCGGACTGCAGCTCATCCCAGACAGCATCGGCGATGGCCGCCGCGGTCGGGTCATTGAGACCCGCGATATCGGCCGACACGCTCGCCCCGGCCGGCACGCCCAGGCGGGCGAAGTTGTCGCCGGTCTGTGGCGTATGGCCGTCCAGGGTATTGACCTTCGTCAGGTCGCCGTCCGCCTCGATGGCCAGTGTGCGGCCGGCGGTGATCTTCGGACGGTACAGCTCGATGACGCGGGTCACCGGCGCCATGCCCGCATGGGTGATGTGGAAGGCCA
The DNA here is from genome assembly GCA_028285185.1 of Anaerolineae bacterium. Classification (GTDB taxonomy): domain Bacteria; phylum Pseudomonadota; class Alphaproteobacteria; order DSM-16000; family Inquilinaceae; genus JACKIG01. The sequence goes on from JANQQD010000212.1 coordinate 392, forward strand.
TCTCCTCGCTGTCGTTGCCAGCATCGAGGCTCATGTCCTCGTCGGCCAGGAGCTCATAGACGCCCGGCATGTTGACCGAGTCGGTTTCGTTGATGGTGGGGGTGGTCATGGCCGCCGACGGCCCGCCGTTGCGCGAGCGGTAGACCGTGAAGCTGGAGAGTCCGGGCTCCCGCGTCTTGAGGTCCGCCGCATCGACGGCGACGAAGTAGATGTACTGGTCCGTGACGCCGCTTTGGATTCTCATGCGACAAACCCTTCTTCAATGGAATGAGAGGCCCGCGAGAGGCCCGTATTGCCGTTCTCGATTTGGTGAAGACCGTGCGGCAGCACATCCCCCCCGCCGCCACCGCCGGCGGAGATCTCGAATGCACCGATGGTCGGTGCTGTCGTGCTGCGGGCGTTGCCGAGGATGTCCGTGGTCGGGACGTAGCTGTCGCTAGCGTTGCCGACGCCCGCCCCCACCGCGCCACCGCCCGACTTCGGGCGCACGTCCTCACTGCCGGTGGCCGCCGACGGGTCTTCCATTTCATCGGCGAGCGCGCCGAGCGTGACCGTGCCCGTCTCACCGATAGGCGGCGTGTCCTGGCCCGCGTTGCTGTCGTAGGTGTGCGTTACGCTGGCGCCGCCTTCAGCGATATCGGTCCCATTGTCGAAGAGTAGGTTGTTCTTCAGCAGAACCGTGGTGTTGGCTTGCTGAGAGACGATGTCGATGCCTGTCGTGCAATCCCATATGGTGTTGTTGTACCAACGCCAGGTCTCTACGTGCGAGTGCACGTTGTTGCGACCCTTGATCCCAGCCCCGCAGTTGAAGATCAGATTATTCGCTATGAGCTCTGGCCTACTGACGTGATGTACAGCCAGCGTTATGCCGAGTGTATGATTGCCCCCGCCTCTGACGCGGCAGTTCAGGATCTCCTGACCGGTTGTACCCGGATCAAACACGAGCGCAATATGGTTGCTGGTGTTCCCGTTGTGCCAGATTTGAAGGCCGTCAACGACCGAATAGGCAGGGACGCTACGGAGGCCGTAAAAGCCAGTGTTCTTGATGTGATAGTGGCTCTCCGAGAACGCCAGGGTGCCGTCGTAGAATCCGTCCGCCTTCGACCGGTCGGCCTTCATGGTTATGAAGTGTGTGGCATCGACGGTGAAGCCGCTGAAGTTCGGCTGCGACGTGTCGACCGTTCCGAAGCACAAAATCTCCAGAGTGTCACCTGCCGAGACCAGGTTGAGGTTTGGATAGTTGGCGATGAGCGAGGCCATCGACGCATAGGCCGCGTTCGCCCCGGTGAGCGCGTCGGTGGTGCCGTCACCCCCGGCCGACGCCGTCCCGATGTATCGAACATCCGCCGCCATTACTCGAAGTCCTCGTCTTGCGGGCGCCGGTCGCCGGCGCGAATGTGGCCGAAGTAGCGCTTGAAGTCGGACCAATCGATCTCGGCCTGACGGTCCTGCAGTAGATCCTTAAGCAGCTTCTTCGAGGCAGGCTGCGTCATCTGCTTGGTGGTCATGTGCCAGGCGGTCTGGAACTCGCCGGTCTCATCCTCCTCCTGGAGGACCGCGCGGAGCTTGTCGATCTTCAGCTTGTCCGGGATACCCCGCACATGCAGATAGCCGGTATTGAGCATCCGCACGTCACCCCCCATAACGAACTTGGGTGGGTAGTAAACCGCCACAATCGAGGCGAGGCGAAAGCCATTCACCTTGACCCGGTCCCAGGTCCGGTCTCCCCGGCGCGGGAGCACGACCTCGATGGTAACTTTGTAAGGCATGATGCTTCTATCCGTTGATGAAGTAGAGTGTGTTGGCGTCGGGCGGCGACAGCAGGTCGTAAGCTGTCTGTGTCAGGATCTCGATGCCGCCACTCACTTGGAAGCTGTCGAGCTTCGTCCCGTCGGCCGCAACATCTCGCCCGTCAACCGTACCCGTGACTGCCAAGTCGCCGTTCAGGGTGACCGTTATCGTTGCGCCTGCCTCGGCAAACGTGGCCGCCGAAATGCCGCCGGCAGCGATGCCTACGGTGTCGGTCCCAACGCGGTAGAAGCCGGTATCAAGGTCAGATGCGAAAGCGAAAGAAGGTGCTGATACGGATCCGTCCGCAGCCGAGCCAATTGAACCAGCCGGCCCGGTGTCGCCCTTCGCGACCATCTGTTCCCAGAACGTCGGTGAACTATCCGGCGTGTTGCCCTGATTGGCGTTCTGCAGTGACCGCCAAAAACTCCCCGCATAGATCACCCCGTCATTCAGCGCATAACTGGTACCCGCCAGATATGCGCCCTGCGGCACGACCCCAGTGCCCGGATCGCCCTGCGGACCGACCAGATTCGTCGCACTTCCCCAAGCTCCGCTTGTTTTCGGCCCGTAGATCGCATTCGCCGTTGTGTCGATGTAGAAATCACCCTCGGCACCGACACCACCCGACGGATCACCTGAGCCGCTAAGAACGGTCCGACCATCAGCTCCGGGGTTACCCTGGGCGCCCGAGTCGCCTTGTGCTCCAGGGTCGCCCTTCGGACCGACCAAGTTCGTCGCGCTTCCCCACGCACCACTGGTCTTGGGTCCATAGATTGCGTCCGCTGCCGTGTCGATGTAGAAGTCACCGTCAACACCCGTTCCGCCGCCGGGCGCGCCCGAACCGTTGAGGACCGTCTTGCCGGCCGCTCCCGCCGCCCCGGCAGGACCCTGGTCGCCCGGTATGCCCTGTGGTCCTTGCTGACCAGCTGCCCCGGTCTCGCCCTGCGGACCGACCAAGTTCGTCGCGCTTCCCCACGCACCGCTGGTCTTGGGCCCATAGATCGCGTTCGCCGCCGTGTCGATGTAGAAGTCGCCGTCAACACCCGTTCCGCCACCGGGCGCGCCCGAACCGTTGAGGACCGTCTTGCCTGCCGCTCCCGCCGGCCCGGCAAGACCCTGGTCGCCCGGTACGCCTTGTGGCCCTTCCGGACCAGTTGCGCCGGTCTCACCAGTGGCTCCAGTTGATCCTTGATCACCCTGGGGCCCCTGCTCTCCCCGTGCTCCGGTCCCAGAGATCGTCCATGCCGCGAAGGTCCCAGAACCCTGCGTCACCTGGATATCCAGAGTGAGCGTATTTGACGTGTCATCCCAATTGATGACCTGGCCCCACATATACTGCGAGGTCGGCGCCGCAGTCCGAGCAACCTGAACGAACTGCCCAACGACGAAGGCTCTGTCATCGGCCGTCACGAGGGCTCTCGTCCCCGTTCCGATGGCAATGGACGACGTGCTTGTCGTGTTAAGCTGCGCGAAGGTCGCCGCGTTCGTCTCGCTCGTGGCCGCCGCAGCGGCGCTGTTCGTCGCGTTGGTTTCACTGGTCGATGCCGCTGAAGCAGAGTTCGCCGCGTTCGTCGCTGCCGTCTGTGCTGCCGCCTTCGCCGTCTCCACGTCCTGGACATTGATTGCCAAGGACCAACGGTTGGCGGCCAGATCCGTCGCGAAGACACCGGAAGTATGTGCGAGCTCGCATACATAGACATCGTTGCCAGGCGTCACCCTGACGATATCGAGAGCCTCATAGGCAGTGGCAGTTGCCCAATCCCCCTGCCACTTTCCGATCCGCTCTCGATTCTCCAATCCGTCGCCGGCCTCATTCCAGGCTATCGGCTTGCCGGCCGAAGCTTCGGGGAACTCGACATCCGAGAATGCCGTCGTCTCCTTGAACTTCAAGGCTCGGGAAAGGGCTTCTTCGAGCTGCTGGTCGCGCAGCGCGGCCAGGTCGGCCATGCCTTCAACCGCCGTTGAGGGAAAGGCGCCGCCCAGCGGCAGGGACGTCTGCTGATTCGGCGGAATTGCCAGCTTGATCACCAGGGTCTCGCCGTTCTGCGGCCTATAGTCCGTAGGGCTTGTCGCCACTGTCACCGTGCCGCCGCCCGGGGCGCCGGCGCCGCTCAGGCTGTACTCGCTGCCTTCAGTCCAAAGGCTCTCGCTACCGTTCGCTGCCTGCAGGATCACCCGCACATGCGCGTTGTCGATGAACTTGAAGCCGGTGGGAAAGTGGCCCGTGACATCGTCACCGTCATAGCGGCTCTTGGGAGAAGTGGTTGCAATGGTCATGCGTTGCTCCTTGCAGACCTCCAGGTCGATCGGGGACTCTTGGGGCGGGCGTGCCCGGAATTCGGTCAAGACGCCCGCATGTCTGCAGGCCTTCGGGGCCCTGCGCGCCGGCGATCAGCGGGCAGCGCTGCCTATCCAAAGCTGGAGGCCTTGGTGATCGCCACCGAGGGCACTCAGTTGAGACCGTTGTCGCCTCTCACAGGTCGGCAGATGGTCTAATGCCACCTCCTGCCACCTCGAGTTCCGGCGCGACGCGGCTGATCCGCGCGGCGTAGGTGTCGCGCAGCTCTGCAACTGGCGCAGCCTGCTGCTCCAGCGGTGAGGCTCTCAGGCCCTGGAGAACCGAGGCCGCCTCCTCCCAGCTCAGCAAGCGCTGCTCCTCCAGCCATAGACCGAGGGCAGACTGCGCCGCCAAGCGGGCGTCGAGTGCAAAGGGCAGGAAAGCAGGGTTCGCTTGAACCGCCGTGACGGTAGCCGCCATCGTCGGTTGATCCGGTACTTTGGCCCCCGGATCGGCGAGCCGAACTGCACGCGCGTTGCAGAAAAAGAACAAATATTGAACAAACAAACAATCGGCGGTAGAGTTATCGCACTGGGTTCCGTTTCACCGATAGGTCACACAATGGATCTGTCGAACAATTGAGGCTCTTGCTGATGTTCACTCTCGCACACCTCGGCAGCGCAAGGATCATCGCCGCATTGTTGGTCGCGGTCACTGCCCTCTGTGCCGCGGATCAAGCAACGGCCGATACCGAGTCATTCGAGCGCGCCTGGAAAGAAGGGGATTATGAGACTATTCTCAAGCAACTCCAGCCCCTGGTCGACGCCGGCGACGAAGAAGCCATCAAAGCTGCCGAGTTTGCGAAGTTCATGCTCAGAGTGGAGAAGAAGGCTTTGGCCTACCGCAATGCCGAGGGCCCTGTCGACCTTCGCGACTTTGATGGGCGCTATGAACCGATGGTTCCGGGACCGCAGCAACGACGTTTTGCCCTAGGCCAAGAAGCCTTCGAACGCAAAGACTACGAGACCGCTTTTCGTGAGTGGTTACCGCTGGCCGACGGAGGCTACGCGGAGGCCCAATTTCAGATCGCAAGGCTCTACGATAGCGGGTTGGGCGCACCCAAAGACGCAAAGAGAGCGGAGCAGTACTACACTCTGTCTGCAGCACAGGGCTACAGCCCGGCGGAGGTCGCTCTCATTTACTTCAACAATCCAATCCTACAGGCAGACAACGAGCAGGATCAGCAACTGTCTCTCTTCTGGGCCCTACGCGCCGCATCAAATGGGAATCGGATCGCATACGAAACCCTCGCAATCGCCTACTGCCACGGCGTCGGCGTTCGGAAGAACCCTGTATTGGCCGATATATGGTTATACATGCAAACTGCGTCAGAGGATGACCTGCACGAACATGGATGCAGTAAGGAGATTGAATTTCCAGCAAGCTACCGTGAAGCCATCCGCGAGCGTGCCGAAGCCATGAGTAAAGCTCTCGATATTCCGATCGCCCCAGACTACGAGCCAAAGGGAAACTAAACCATTGCGAAGCCGGGAAGATACGTGAAGAACCGGATCAAATGATCAACTCTCTTTGATGCCAATTCTTGAATGAAGCCGTCGATCCGAAGGGATGAGACGACGGTGTCCAGCTTCTCTTACGAGGCTTGCAAGAATTTTGGCGGCCTCCTTTTCACTGATGGACTCAATGATGCCGATCCCCTCCAGTATCCGTTTTACTCCACCATGTGCTTTCCTCAAAAGTGGAGGAACAGGAATGAGGTCGAATACGAAATTGCCAGCGTCTTTTAAGAGCTGTTCGTCGGCTGCTCCTTCTGCCCTGGCGGCCAGAAATGCCATAGCGGTGCCAAGTTCGATGTTCGTTAAGGCCCAAGGGTACTTATATGGCGATTCGAGCAACTCTTCGCTCAGCATAGTCAACTGGAAACCCACGCTCTCGCTAAGCCCGTACTTGATACCTTCGCCCGCAACTCGCTTCCACTTTTCCCGGAATTCTTTCGTGCCTTCTTCGCCTCCTGTTCGATGAAGTTCTCTTATCTTGGAAAACTCCCTCAAGAACTCGACAAGCATGGCCGCCGCGCGACGATCGCGCGGCGGGTTACCTTTGATACCGATCCGGTCCATGTATGCCTCAGCATCGGCAATCGGGTCGCCTGTTAGGCGAGGCATGTACCTGCTTGGGTCCAAGCTCAGGTTCGGTCGTTCGATACCCGTTTCGATCAATGCAGAGCTGGCTGCGCTTTCCAGTCCACCGCCTCTACGATAGTTCCTTAGTGCCAACCGCTTCGTGAGCTCGGCGACCTCGGAACGCACACCTTGCTCTTGAACTTTCGATTCAACGATCGCTTCAATACCTTTGACACGGCTCGCATCGAGTCCCTCTCTTAAGGTCGCCTCGTCCGCTTCCATCAACAGCCGGTACTTGTCCAACAACTTCTGTTCGGCGGGATGGGGGCCGCTGCCGGGTTTGCGCCTTGGTAAAGGTGGCTCAGTGACTTGGCCGGCTGCGATCCCACTTTGGTCCTGCTCAACGGCGCGCGGCTCTCCGGCAGCCTCCCCCTCAGCCAGCAGCCGCTGTGCCGTTTCCGAGATGATGTCGCCTTCGAAGCTTCCGCCCGGTAGCTCCGGCACCTCGCTCACGGGCCGAACCGACGCCGGGTCGCTGCTGGGATCCAAGTGGGCAGCCAGGGAGGGCGGCAGCCCCGCTTCCTCCAACTGTGCGGCAACAGGACCGATACCGTCGCCATACCTTCCGCGAAAGCTGGCCAGTGCCGCAGCCTGCTGCTCCGGCGTCAGGTTCCGAATGCCCTCAAAGATCTCTTGCTCTTCCGCCTTGGTCAGGACGCGCCTGTCTTCCGGCTTGATGCCCAGCGCCTCCTGTGCCGCCAGGCGTCGCGCGATTGCGTCGGGCAACAGCGTCGGGTCCTGCTCCGCGGCGGCAAAAGCTTCGGCCACCGCCGGCTGTCCCATCACGTAGGCCGCCGACCTGTACGCGCATTTCGGAAAAGAACAAATATTGAACATCTGAGCAATCGACGGTAGAGTGACCCATCCTTGGTTTGCTAACACCTCCGTGCCATCTCTCTCGGCCCATCCTAGGAGGCATCGATGCTGCGACGAGCCTGGAACACTGAGAGCCGCTCATGGCGGGCAGCCGCCGTGTGCCTCGGACTCGCTCTTTTCCACCTCACTCCGATACCTGCATTGGCTGACCTTGACAGAGCCGCCCAAGTGGAAACGGTGAATCGCGCTTGGCAAAAAGGCGATCACGAGAAAGCGCTGGAAGCGCTCCAACCGCTTGTTGAGGCTGGCGACGAGCAGGCAATCGAGTTTGACAGATTCATTAGGGCGTTCGTCGAAGTCCTCAAGCAGATGGAGGCTCAGAAGAAGGCTGAGGGCCCGGTCGATCTGCGAGACTACGACGGTCGCTACGAAGCCGATCGTACCGAGGAGCAAGAGGCGCGCTTCCATCAGGCACAGAAAGCCCTCGCTGCGGAGGACTACAAGACAGCCATAGAGATCTGGTCTGCTCTCGCTGATTTGGGGGATGCCGAGTCGCAAGACAATCTAGCGGACAGTTACTCTATCGGGCTCGGTGTTGCCAAAGATAAGGAAGCCGCACAGAAGTACTACCTCATGGCCGCCGAGCAAGGCTATGCCCCGGCACAGGAGTCCTTGTCTAGCCTGCATGACTTTATGATGCAGTCAGAAGACGAGACAGTTAGACGGCATAGCTTCGTCTGGACCTATCGTGCAGCAGTGCAAGGCAATGTTATGGCCTACGCACGCCTCTCGTTTGCCTACTGTCATGGCTACGGTGTCGACAGAAACCCCGTTATGGCGGATATCTGGAAATACTTAACGTATGCTTCCAGGGACTACTTGGTGGACAGAACCTGCAGGCGCGACATTAAGTACCCTGCCAGCTATGTCGCTGCCATAGAGGAGCGCGCCATTGCATTGAGCAAAGCCTACGACATTCCGATCTACCCGCCCTATGGGACCTTGGAATAGGCTCACGGTTTTGGTCGCATAGAGGTCACCGAGACACTCCTGCAGGTTACAAGATCCCAGGCAGAAGCCTTGGGTCAAAAGAGACTAGGCCTCTGAACCTCGCCTCGACGACAAGCTTTGCCAGGACATTGCTCGCTACTTCGCCGCTCAGACCGTCGACAATCCCGATGGCATCCAACGTTCTTTGCAGGCCACTGGCAGCCAAACGCAGTTGTCGGGATCCCGGCACGAGATCGAGCATAAACGACGCGAAGGCCCGTCCGAGACTTTGATCCGCGGAGTCCTCGATTTGCCTGGCGATGTAGACGATAGCTGTCCCGAGTTCGGGGTCGGTCAAGGACCATGGGTGTTGGTAGGGAGTTCGATTGGTCTCGCGGCTTGTTTCGGAGATTTGAGCGAGATAACTGCCGGACAAACCAACTTCGAGAGGGTTCAGCTTACCCAACTCCGCCATAAGCGAAGAAAATCGCTTCTCAGCTTGTTGACCGCCAGGCTCGCCAAACAACCTAGCTTGGGAAAGCTCCGTCAGCAGGTCGACAATTTGCCGGGCAACCGTCTCATCTTTCAATTGGACCACTGGTAGGCCAAACCGCCGCATATGGGTTTTGGCATCTTCGAAGGGATCGCCTGTTCTCGCTGGCAGATATCGTCTTGTGTCAGTGCTCAGGTCAAAGGACGTAATCCCGGCTTCGCTCAAAGCTGCATAGGCTACGAACTCGAGGTTTCCGCGGGCGGTCAGTCTGGAAAGTGAAAGCCGTCGGGCGAGATCCGTGATCTCGGGCCGGGCTCCCGACTCCGCGGCCTTCGCTGTGACAAGAGCCTGGACCGCGGCGGTCCGGCCCGGATCCTGGCCTTCCTTCAGGGTCGCCTCGTCCGCTTCCATCAACGGCCGGTACTTGTCCAACAACTTCTGTTCGGCGGGATGGGGGCCGCTGCCGGGTTTGCGCCTTGGTAAAGGTGGCTCAG
>JANQQD010000262.1 GCA_028285185.1 Anaerolineae bacterium
AAGCAGCGAATACCCGCCCGGGATATCCGCCACCTTCGTGTCCAGCAGGCACACCGCGGTCAGCTCAAACCGATCCACCAGCCGCAGGTGCAGCGCACCGACATACTGACCGCGCTCCCGGTCGAAGCTCAGGAAACCGCCGCCGGCGATGCCGCTGGCATCGATCGCCAGTGCACCGCCTGCGGGTGGCTTGAAGCCGAGCCCGACATCGATCGGGCCGAGGTTGCCGTCATGGTCGCCGCGCGGCTCGAAGCGCGTCGTGAAGCCGACACCTTCGATGGCCGCGGCGACCGGTCCGAGCTTCGTGTTGAAGTCTGCACCGATCGTTACCGTGACCGCCCCATCATCGAGCGCCATGGCCAGCGTCGCGCCGGTGATCTTGACCGGGCCGAGGCTTTGATGGATCGGCAGATCGAGCCGGAGTCCCGGTTGTCCGCCGAGATAGAGCCCATCCCGGCTCGACAAGCCCAGCCGGAGATCGACATCGATCGCCACGCCGTCTTCGGGGAACAGCGAGCGCAGGAAGGAGTCGGCATCCTCCGGATCGGGCTCGACGACGATGCGGGCGTCCTGTGTCTGGACCTCCAGGTAGATGTCCTTGCTGTCCGCCTGGTCTGCACGAGCGCCAAGCTCCAGCGACGCGGCTGCCATCTCCAGCCTGCTGCCGGGCGACGAGCCGATCAGGACCGTGCTCGGCTCGTCGCCGCTGTGCATCACCAATCTGAGCGCCAATCCGCCGGACGCCGGCGGCGCGCTTCCGCCCGCAACCGAAGCGATGATGTCTTTGAGGAACTCGGGATCACGTCCGGGCCGGAACAGGAACCCGACACCCCCGGTCAGGTCCAACGCCGCACGCAGCTCAAGCGTCATCGTGTCGGAGAGGTCGAGGGCCGTCTCTCCGATGCCGCGCACGAAGGGCAGAACGGCGAAGCCCGGCTTGGCGGTGTCCGTTTCGGGCAGAAGATGCAGGCCGATGCCGGCCTCGATGTCGGTAATGCCCGTGTGGCCGCTGAGAAGTACGGCACGCAGGATCCAATGGTGGATCGGCTGGGGATCGACCGATCCCTCGATCAGCACCGTCTCCAGTTCGGGCTCCGGCACGACGAACCGCACAGGCACCCGCCAGGCGCTTAAGACGTCCGCGACGTTTTCCAAGAGCAGATCACCGCGAAAACCGGTCTCGTCCCAGCGGTAGTGGGCGGCCAATTCGGCGAGCGGGTCCCGGAACAGAGCGGTCAGCCGATCAACGTCGAAGGATTTCCGCTCATGGGGAAGGCGACTGCCGCCGGGCTCGACATCTTCCAGGCCGATGACCCCGAGAAGCTTCAGTATGGTCCCCCAGTCCCTCAGCTGTCCCAGGAAGTGCTCGACGGCAAGAAACTGCAGAAGCTGATCGGGAAACTCCGCAGCAAAGGCCGCGGCATCGACGGTCGGCGGCAACTCTCCGGCGGAAATCGATCCAAGACCGGTAATCGCGGCCATGGCGTCGGCGATCGCCAGAACGAGATCCGGCAGGTCGGCGTCTTCGACCTCTTCCTGATCGGCAAACGCCACCGCCTTGTCGATGGCCGGCTTGAGCGCATTGAACGGCGTCGGAATGGTGGGCAGATCCCATCCGAGCTCGACCATCAGGTCGCCAAAGAACTCAGGATCGTCCAGTGCCAGCTGAAACGGTCTCAAGGCCTCGCAGACCTCTTGACCCAGACTGGCGATGATGCCGCCGGCCATCGGTGTCACGCCGAGGTGTAGAAGAGCCGGACGTCGTCCTCCGGCAGAGCATTGATTACGCTGGTGGCAGACCCACTCGACGGGACGTAGTGGTAGAGAACATGCCCGGTGTCGCGGTCGACGAGGGGCACGCCGATCTCGTAGTCATGGCGGGTTCCGACGCAGCGGAGGAAGCGCTGTCCGCCGATCCGCGTGTCATTGAATCTCCAGCGCCAGCCATTCACGAACGCTTCGGTGTCCGCGAAGCCGTATCGGCGGAACTGCGGAAACGGGTGGTTGGCCTGAAACGTTGGGTCCTGGATTATGGAGTCTTCCAGGAGGTCCATCCGGTCCTGTCGCGCCCTGGGGGGCCGGTCGGCCACCCCGATGTCGAAGTTGAACCTCGCGACGTCATGATAGAGTGCGATCTGGCTTCTGAGCCGCCGTTGGCCCTCAATCACACGGTCAAGTGACGGACGGGCATCCGCCGACGCTCTGTCGAATATCTCGCCGCCTCTGCGCAGAAAGGACCGTCTGAGACGCCGGGGGATCCAGCGGTCAAACGTGGCTGGAGGAACACGTGTGCCGTCATAGAAGTGAAAGGTTTCAGCTTGAAATGCTTGAAGTATTTGCGGGCGATTTCGCAGGCGTCGTACTGACCTTACAAGAAAAGATTCTGATAGATGTTCATAATTACCGTTTGGGCCGGTAAAGATGGTATTCAGGTATCTTGGCGCTCGCACGCGCACTCGGTCGCCCAGTACCTCTGATAGCTTGTCAATAAAGGGCTGTGCCTGACCGATATTACATCCCATAATCCTGAAGATTCGGCGCACCGGTGGTTGCCCGCCACCGACATTGAATAGGAAATCCGATATTCTGACGTTTCCATGTTGCTCTGCTTCTTCAAGTACCTCGTAGTCAGCTCCGGCGAAATTTCGTCGGACATTGTCAAGCCGGATTTCCAGATAACCTTCTCTTGCCGAATGCGAGACAACGATCAGGTTGCCGATCGGCGTGGGGATATTATTGGCATTCTCAAGATGATTTATGAAATCTTGAATCGATTGAATGCGTCTTCCGTGGACAAGGGTGGTATTCGGCCGTTCCCGAAGGTAGCGCCGTGTTGCCCTGTCAAACGGTGTGTTGCCTCCCGGCGCGAAGGCATAGTCGGTCATGGCTGGGCCCCCATGGCGCCAGCGGTAGATATATATGCCAGTGGCCTCAGATCCGGGAACGCGCTGTCGTAACGGCTGATGAGCCCAGTCGATCGGCCCCATCCGGCAGGGCAGCGGCGTTCCGCTCTACCGGCGGGCCGGTCACGATCAGGCGTGCAAGAGACCCAGCGGGGGTGCCCACATGACCCCAGCCTGCGAGATACCGACCTGGTCATGTTCCTCCCCGTCGATCTTGTCGGATCGATCGTTAACAAAAATTAATTAATCATAAATCGAAAATCCTGGCAATAATCGAGATGCCTTTCGTTGGCAAAATTCTCAGTTACCCGCATACCCATACTGCCGGCGCACGGAAATCCGTCCGCCGAATTCTTGATAAACTCTATTAATTTCTAGAATGTTCATCAAATTATATGCTTATTATTGAAAAATAGAATCGATAATGCTTTCGAGCCCGCTCATGCGGCGTCCTCCAGGTTGGCGCGGGTGGTGACCTGGACCCATTTGCGGCGGCCGGGGTTGTCGGCCAGATAGCGGTCATAGGCCTGCGCGGCGGCGGTGTAGGTCGTGCCCTCCGCCGGGGTTCCGGCTGCCGCCTCCGTCTCCAGCGTGCTGCGCGTGCCGATCACATAGGTGGTCGGCCGCACGCTGAAGCCGCGGTTCTCGCCCCGGTACTTCGCGGCGCCGGGCCGGCGCGCGTGCCGGCGCGCCACCGCGCCCAGCCCGACCCCCGCAGACGCCGCCTCCGCTGACGGCCGGTGCGTTCCCTCGGGCTTGCGTGCCGGCTCCGCCGCCGCATCCACGATCACCGTCTCAAACCCCAGCGTCACCGACGCCCGGTCCGCCGCCACCGTCTGACCGCCGAACTTCACCCCTGCCGGCCGCAGCGACACGCCCGCCGCCATCTTCTCGAACGACGGCCGCGCCAGGCGCTCGTCGTCGCTCAGCTCCAGGAACTCGCCCGGCGCGAAGAACTCCTCCACCACATCGGTATCCGACTGCGGCTCGCCGTCCACCAGCACACGGCCGATCTCGTACCGCCCCGCGCCGCGCGGCCGCGCGCCCTTGTAGCGCTGCAGGCCCATCGACAGCGGCAGCACCTGCTGGCGCACGCCCAGCGCCGCCAGCGGATGCGCCAACACCGCCCCCGCCGGCGTCCGCTTGGCAAAGCTCGCCACCGCCGCTGCTCCCGCCGGCTCCCGCGCCGTCCAGTTCTCCCCATCCCGCAGCGCCGCCAACAGCTCCGGCAGCGGGTCCACCGGCGCCGGCAACGCTGCGTCCGGCTGCTCCCGCAGCGTCTTGTCGACCGTGAACGTCTTCGACCAGATCCAGATGCTGACCTTCGCGCGGCCCCGCACGAACAGCACCGCATTGCCCCCCAGCGTGCCTTCCAGCTGCACACCGAACAGCGTCCGGCCACGCCACTTCACCGTCGCCCCGAGCGCAAAATCCGCCAGCCACTCGTCGCTCTCGCGGTCGATCAGCACGTCCAGCCCGACCAGTGCCTCGATCGTGAACCCCGCCTTGGAGTAGTAGAAATCCGCCCGCGCCCCGAACTGCACCGTGTTCGACGTCACCGCGAAATAGGCCTCGAACCGCAGCCGCGGGTTGTCCCCGCTGGTCAGGTTGACCGTGAACCGGTTCAGCCGCGGGATTCCGCTCGGCACCGGAAAGGCCGGGTGGAAGCCACCCACCGACAGACCGCAGAAAGGGTTCGGCCCGCTGCCCTTGGACCGGTAGATCGCATCGCCCCTGAGCGACCGGCCGAGGATCATGGAATCGAACAGCGACAGGTCCAGGCTGACCTCGCCCCGCTCCCGGTCGATGATGCCCAAGCCGTCCAGCCGCAGCCGGATCGTCGGCCGGCCCTTCGGACGCTCCACCAGCACCTGGCCGATGATCACGATCCGCCGCGGCGAGGTCAGCGACGACCGCGGCAGCTCCACGATCAGCCCCAGCTTGAACTCCGCAACCGTCGGCTTGCCCCAGCCTAGCTTCAGGATCGGGCCGGCCACGATCGTGTCCGGTGCCGGCGGAAACACCGCCCGCAGCGTGCGCACCAGCCGTGGCAGCTCGGCCATCGGGTTGCGCGGGAACAGCACCGCGTCCAGCGATCCCGTCCGCACCCCGTCGCGCAACCGGTCGACGTCGATCGTCCGGTTGTAGCCGATCAGCCCGCCGATCCCCATCAGCGTGAAGCCCAGCACCAGCGGCAGCGGCGGTGACCACTCGAACGCCAGGCTCACCAGCAGCGAATACCCGCCCGGGATATCCGCCACCTTCGTGTCCAGCAGGCACACCGCGGTCAGCTCAAACCGATCCACCAGCCGCAGGTGCGCAAACCCGGTGTAGCGGCCGGCCGCACGGTCGAAGCCCAGGTAGCCGCCACCGGATATGCCGCTGGCGTCGATCGCGAGCCCTACGCCGGAGGGCGGCAGAAACCCGAGCCGCACGTCCAGTGGCCCGAAATTGCCGCTGCGGTCGTCGGGGAACTGCAGTTCCCCCTCCAGACCGATGCGCTCGACCACGGCGCGCAGTGGGCCCAGGCTCATGCCCGCCGTGACGCCCACATGCGCCCGCGTCACCGGATCGTCCAGGCCGATCCCGACATGCAACGCCTCCAGCGACAGGACGCCGGCGATCGAACGATGCACCGGCAGTACGACTTCCAGGCCCGATCCGCCGTCGATGTAAGGGCCGCGTCGAACCGATGCGCCGACCGTTACGTCGAAGGGGACGGGTGTCGCTTCTGCGGGGAAGAGCCTGCGGACGAAGCCATCGGCCTCGCTGTCCACCTGCAGTGACAGCACGCCCGAGATCGAGGCTTCGACGAAGACATCCGGCTCGCCCGCGTGTCGGACGCCAAAGGCGAGGCCGCCCTTGATGAAGCGGAAGCCGCTGCCCTGCGCTGCGATGACGGCAGGCGGCCGCTCATCGTCATCCTCCGGCGTGTAGTCCCAACGGACGACGAAGTGGGCCTCGTTTCCTTCCAGCAGGCTCGACGGGGACTCGGTGAACAGCTGGTGACGCAGGTCAAGGCCGCCCTGCCGGCTCCAGACGACCCCAAGCCCGTCCATGATCGCGGTGCCGACGTCGATCGTCAGCCGGCTCTCGTCGGTGATTTCGAACGTCACCTCGCCCCCGGCATAAAGGCCGAGACCCGCCGCCGTCACGGCACCGCTGGTGCGGTCAACCAGCGGATAGATCATGCAGCCGACATCGGCATCGGCGAACGGCAGGAAAGGAAAGCGCAAGACGTCCAGTCGGGCGAGATCGTCGTAATCGGCGAGATCGTCGCCGTCGTTGAAGCTGGCTATGACGTCCGGTGACGGCGCATCGAAATCCGCCATCAGGCCCAGGGACGCCGCAAGGTCGCTGACCGCGGACAGGAAGTCGTCGTAGCGCATGGCCGCGCCGTCGGGCCAATAGCTGTCCCTCAGATGGGCGTTCGGGTCGCTGAGCAGGGACCCGAGACCGGACCAGTGGACCCGTTGCCGGAGATGCGGCACGCGAGGGGCCTGCGCCTCTTTCACATAGCTCTGCTCGATCAGGCCGAGCAGCCGCAGGATGGCGTGACACCTGGGATGACGCCTGTCGAGGAAGCGGACAAAGAGATGGTCCAGGAGTTCGCGCAGGACCGTGCCGGCGGTCTCGTCGTCCGTCGGCAGGCCACCGCCCGCCAGGTCGGACTCGATTCCCTCGGAAACCGAGGCGATACCGCCGAGAATGTCGCTGACGTGCAGCGCCAGGTCGGCCAGATGCGCGGCATAGACCGCACTGTCCCCCGTCCTGACCGCTTCCCGGACCGCCTGGACGGTCGTATCCATGGCATCCAGCAGAGGTGCCAGGCGCTCGAAAGCGGTGAGCGAGTCCGGCACGGCGTAACCGATGTCATGGAGCAGCTGCTTGGCCGCCTCCGTATCACGGCTCGCCCTGATGACCGGCGAGAGGAAGTCGTGCATCACATGGGAGAGGCGGACGAGCTGGTCTGCAATCATGAGCCGCACTCTCCTCGTCCTGTTGCCGTCCGGCGGCGCGATGACGCCGGTGGCTCAGCACCCCGGTCAGAGGGCGCCTATGGTCGACAAATGGCTGAGATAGGATGCTTCGATCCTGACCTTCGGGCGCGTCACGGTAAGGTCGACAGGTTTCAGGCGATCCCGCTGGTTGATGTAAAAGGGTGAGCGGAAGAGATCGGTCCAGACCACTCGGGAACCGAGGAACGCCGACCCCGCCAGATAGTGCTTCGCCAGGTCGAAGAAATCTGTCTCGGGGTCCGGATAGTCTGATCGGTTGGTATAGGTGACCCCCCAATTCACCAAATCGTAGAAGTCGGCAGCGGTGGGTGAGGCTGCCGCATCCTTGTGGTGGACGACCACCTGCTCGTCCTCTTCCAGGTCCTCCCAGGTCACATGGGCGGACGTGGAGCCGGTCGTCCATACCGTGACGATGCGAAAGCGTCTCGGATCGATCTGGACGACCTCGAACTCCTCGATCTCAACGGTATCCGATGCGGCGTAGTCGCGGTACCGCGCGGGCAGCGATGGATGAGGTGCCGACAGGTCGGGCTCCCCTGCATGCAAACTCGGATCGCTGATGTAGAGGTAGTTGTGCTGGCCTGCGGCACCGGACACCGGCGAGACCTTGACGCCTAACGGCAGAGCTGTGCCGGCGCGCTGCCTTGCCAAGCTGCCAAGATGGATGGCCGTCATGCGCTGCAAAATGTTGAGGCGCGTATTGAGATCGGCAATGTGCTCCTTGTAGAGATCGGTGATCGACTTGTCCTCCATGCCGAAGCCTTCGAAGCGGATGTCGGCGCGCTTGCGGGACCTCAGCGACCAGACGAAGGAGTGTTCTCCGCGCCATGCACCAGTGGGCTCAAACGTGAGATACAATGGATGGTTGTAGATATACGTTCGATCCCCTGTTTGCAGCTCGTCCAGCGTTATGACCTTCCATGTGAATAATGAGTTGTTCTGCTTGTCGGTTATCATATGATATGCAGGAACCGCACCTTTATTCTTATAGTAATCTCTTGCAGCGCGAGAGTAGTGAACCCAAGTACTGTCAGGATGATCAATCGCGACATAGTTTTCCTTCAAAAGAGTGGTCGGCTGAAGTGCCGTCATGCTCTTGAAGAGGTGCCCCGGATCCTTCGCGCTCATCAGGGAGTCCAGCAGCATCGTCACCGCCGTGAACGCGCAGTCGAAGAGGTTGGCGTAGCAGGCAGGTTTGACCGTGAACAGCAGGTCGATCGCTCTCTCCGGATCGACCTGCCCAAGAGAACTGAGGATAAAGGGGTGCTTGCTCCTTTCTTTGTTGCCAAACCCCCAATAGAGCTCAGCCGCCTCGTTCACATGCCACGTCTTGTTCCTTGCGGGATTATGGCACGCGTGGCGATAGAAGAAGTGGCCCACGCCGGGCGACGCATCCCTGTTCGCATATTCCCGCAGCCGGATGAGGGCGCGGAACCGCCGTTCGATGATCCAGTCCCGATAGGCCGTATGATCGGTGATGAACTCCGGCGTCATCGCCATGACCGAATAGGCGATCTCCTCGCGGTTGCTCAGGTACGCCAAGTCCTTGTATCTGGCTTCATCGAACGATCCCAGCGACGCCTGCGTCGTTGCCTGCCAGCGCTGTAGATCGCTGAAGGCGATCGAGCGCATGTCCTCAAGGACTTGGGCGACCTGGTCGGTCTCGTTGCTCGCTCCGATCCGTTTTCGGTGCAGGATGATCCGTTCGATCACCCATCGATAGAAGTCCTCAGCAAGCCCTGCATCAAAAAGCGTCCGAACACCATTGGCGTTCATGCTCAGCAGACGCCTGATCGTAGCATTCTCATCAATAGTCAAAAAATCGACCATCGCCCCACCTCGGTTCAGGGTTTTCCCTGCACGGGCGGCCACATCGGCAGCCGGGCGGTGCTCGGCGACGATCGATCGGAACACGTCATCGCCTGACAGTTACGATGCGGGAAGAGACGCAGGATTGCAAACGGCTCTTCGATCCGTCATATTCTGTATTGTCTGAATTTCGGTATAGATGAAAGATTTTCTCTAAATTAGTGTTTCATGGCGCAAGATACAACTTCTGCATTAGTTGTGGTTGTTCTTCTTCCTGTCATGGCTGCCGCTTGCCGAAAGGCCGCAGGCGTCTCGGACCTTGCAGCCAGTCTCATACGGCCGACGTCGCTGGTCGCCCCGTTCAGAAGTCTTCAACTCCCCCTTCGACAAGACCCTCGCCCCGGCCGCGCGGCCGCCAATTGCGCAGGGCGGCATACCGCTCGACCTTGCTCCGACAGGCTCCTAAAGCTCGTCTTTTGGGGTTCTCTCTTTCATGGCCTGGCGGGCATGGGAATCGATCGCGCGTTCCTTCCCTGGAGGCTTTCGGACGCCGGCCCCGCGGCACCGGCGAAGACGCTTCAATGGGCGGCATCCGAAACCCTTCACATAACCCGCGGAACACCGATGGACCGTGGCTGAGGGGCATAGCTGTCAGTGTCGGAGGAGAGCGGCGAGTCGACCGCTCAGGGCCGATTCCGGCCTTTCGGCACCTGACGGGATCGGCACATCTTCGGAGACGATCGTGTCTCCTTTGGTGGTGTACGAGCCCGATCGCCCAGTGCCCTCGGCACAGCGTGGCGCGCAGCGGGTTAACGGGGGCAACTCACTTGGGCCGCAACGATCGGTTTGCCCGCGCAGGACCGAGAAGCGAGCATGTTCAGGAAGCGCAACGGCCGGTTTCTGTATCCCGATCGCGCATGATCAAGAGGCAATTGGGGTTGTCGCTCACGCGGTGAAACCGGCCGCGAGTGTCATGGTAATCGCGGTCCTGGATTGCTGCCAGCTGAGAAGCGGGCCTGGTCAGGAAGCGCTGCGATAAAGGACTTGCGTGACAGTGTTGGGATGGTCGTGGATGGGCGGCGGTTGCTCTATTTGACTACTATCACATAAAGGACGTTAGTGTTGCCCGGCTCATGAAGCTAGAGGGGTGTTCATCGCGGCGGTTGAGCAGTAACGCTGAACCAACGGCATCGACCTCGCAACGAGGCGCAATGGTGCTCAGCGTATCGGCTACTCTTGGTCGAATTTCGCCACGAGGACCGCGAGCCGCAGCGTCCGATTTCAGGGGTGAGGCCCCGTGAGCCCGCCGTTCCCATCCGTCATTCACCGGCCGTTGGGCAAGGATTGTGGATCACATTGGAACGACAATGGATGCTTCACTGCCCGTGCCAATAGTCGGGTTCGCTGATTGCGCGCCAGCCAGCCGCAACCGGCCAGCGTCCGTCAGCATCCTCGATGATCGCAGTCGGCGCCTTTGAAAAAAAGAATCTCCAATTTCGCGACGGCAGATATTCGACTGGACCGACGGTCTCGCACGGCCGATCGCCAGAGATTGCCCCCCCTCCCCCTACGCCGACCGAAGCCACGCGTCATCGCAGTGTGACTGTTTTGGCGAAACACGCACATCGTTCTGAGGTTCGACTGAACAGGACGAAGGCTTGTGTCTACCTCAATCGCCACGATGTGGTCGACATGGCTCCCCGGCTTGCGACAGACCACACAGAGACGATTGTCCGAAAAGTGAGCTGCGCAAACGACATGCCACTTGCGGCCATACCCTCGTTAGGATGCCGAAGGTCTGGCCTTGTCAGTCTCTTGCCGCATCTGGGCACGAGACCGGTGCCGCTTCGGGCTGTGCGTCGGTGGCAATGTCGGCATCGGAAAGCGATCCACTGGATCCCACACTGATCGCCGCAACTTCTGTGGCGTTGTCAAGTGTCCATCAGTTGGCGGAGACTCTTAGACAGTTTCAGAGAGTCAGAGACAGTATAACCCTGTTTATCTTTTTAGCAAAACGGGCGCAAGGCGAATTGATATCAACGCGTTACGCTGTGAACAACAGACAGTTTGACAGTCCAGACAGTTTTTCCGACTTTTATTGTAGTTGCGCGCGAACGAACTTACCCGGAAACCGTCGAAACTGTCCTACCGTCTGGCTAGTCGTCGGGCACGACGCCTGATGATGACCCTTTCGCCCGGTCCATATCTACGAGCATCCGCCACGCATCAACCAACGCCACGTTGACGTAGTGGATATTCGTGCGCTTCTCGGACCGATAGCCACGCTCCCGCATCGCACGACCAAAGGCCGTCTGGCTCATGGGCGATTGGGCATTCTGTTTGCACCAGAGTGTGTATGCAGCGAAGATATCTCGCGCCGGCTCATCGCTGCCCGGCTTACGGAATATGGCCGCTTCAAGGAAGCCTGAGAGACGATCGCTTTCTTCTCGGTATTCACGCGTGGCGTCCCGCACTTCCGGCGGTATGGCTAACCCCATTTCCCTGTACGCACGCCAACCATCAAGCATCCAGTTCAGGATGCCGGCACGTTCTTCCCGAAGTCTCTCCGGCAAAGTGAGGTCCTTTACCGGCGCACCGGCCGGCCGCTTCGGATCCTCTGCATCATAAAACATGACATCCCACGGCACGAGGATCAGGCGACGCCATAACCCCTCGTCAACACCGCGCACGTCTGGCCGCGGGTTGAAGCTCACGAACAGCTTGAAATGCGGATCGAAGTCGAAGAAACCCTTGTGCAGGTGACGCGCCGATATCGGCTCAGACGAAGTCAAGCGCTTGATCATGCCGTCTGAAAACCGCACTCCAGCCTCAGGTTCGCTTGAGCGGATCAGCCGACGGCCGGTCAACCTGGCCAGGTCAGGCGATGCTTCCGATCCGCGCTTGTCAGGATCATGCAACAGGCTTTCGAATGGCAGTACGGCCGAATAGTCGCCCATCATATCCGCCACCGCATCAATGAATGTACTTTTGCCGTTACTCCCCTGCCCCCAATTGAGCAGAATACACTGCTCAACCGTCAAACCAGAAAGCGAGTAACCGGAAAAACGCTGCAACATCGCGCGTCGCGCGACGCTCGGCTGGCATTCGGCCATGAATTTCAAGAATCCCGGACATTTGGCTTCTGGATCATAAATCGTGTTGCACTGACGCGTAATCCGATCATCGGGCCGCGCTTCCCGGAATCTGACACCGCCATTTGCGCCCGCCACATCTCCGGCATTCAATTCCAAAGTCCCGTTGCGCACATTGACCAAAAACGGGCCGTTGTTAAGATCGTCCACAGGCACCTGCAAGTACGTCCGCGCCTCTCGTAGCATCGCCGTCAAACGTCGCGAATCCTGGCTCCTGTAACCCCAACGAGCTAAAGCCGACATCTCGCTTTCATCGCGAACGCGCAATGCCTCATCTCTGATCGCCAAAGCCGTACTATGGGCATAGCGCCTGGCTTCCACATCGTCGCTGCGCCAATTCCACACCCCATTGTCAAAAGTATGCCACCCGACATCCGGGACGAACATTAGCCGTTCCCGGAAGCGCCGAACCAGCCGTTGCGCGTTGCCAAGATCGGTTCGCTCGTATCCGCGGCACTCGCCATCGATCAGGTCGTTGTTGTCCGGCAGCGCCCGCGCATTCTGCAGTAGTTGCCGGGCCTGCTCGGCACCCGGCCGGCGATCGACCGGCGGCCGGCTCAAGGAAGGTTGCCCTGCCGCGGCTTGCCGGCTGTCCCGACCTTGGGTGAATTCTTTGACGGAGCGGAGATTGGGCTATCAGGTTCTTCGTCCGTTGCCCGGCGATTCGCCCGCCCGGGCGGAGCAGGTGCTGAATCGTTCAGCCGGTTTGCCCTGAAGCGGCGCCAATCACCCAGCCGATAATACTTACGACCGGAGATGTAGTAAGGCTGCGGAAAGTCGGGATATCTGCTGCTCCAGCGGTGCTCGGTCATCAGGGAGATGTTGCCGGCGACCCTGCGAAGCTCAGATGCGGAGATCAGCGCTTCGTCTTCGTAACCATCAATCACTGCCGCCTCCGGGTGAGCAAGAGTTACCGAAAGCGACGCTAGCGCGCCTCATGCAGGGGGTAGCAAACGGATATTCGCTACCCTCCCGTGATCCCCATTTCAAAGCGGCGCAGAACAACTGCCTCTTGGAAAGCATGAGAATTCAGCCACTGGCGAATCTGGCGCTGCTGGTCGTAATCGATGGCGCGCCTGACTTCCGAGACTGTGGCACTGGGATTCTCCGCAACATACTCTATGCAAGCCAGGAATTTCTCCGGGTTCCTCGGCTTCGAGCGTCTCGGCCTATCCACTCTCAAAAGCTGGGCGGTCAGCTCCACTAATTCTATTGGAGGAGGAGTGCTCATCATTGCGCAGATCTCAAATTGTCTGCAAACCCATTCCTTAAAATCGATAGGCCTCAGATCAAATTCGCCATGATCGCGGGCGCTCTTCACTCGCAACGTCTGTTGCCTAATGGATTCATATCGTTCAAAGGGCGTCTTGCCTGTAAGGGCGGTCAGCCGTTGCTGGTCTACTTCTTTCATCATGAGCATTGCCACGCTCCTAACCGTGTAGGAGGACCACATTGCTGGCGCTGGCTGAGCCCAACGCCTCGACGTGCCGCGCCCAGGTTTCCAGGGCTCGTCGTTTCGCTTCCGTATGGTCAGCGCGCTCATACCGGGCAGTCACGCCAGCGATCTGTCGTTCCACGTGATTAAGGAGCCGGGCGATAGTTTCGCCGGCAATGCCCAATTCGCCGAGACCGGTTGCCACCGTCCGGCGGATGTCGTGGAGCATCCAGCCCTGAACGCCGCTTAACCTGTCCAACTTAGCCTTCGGCTTAACCATGTTACCGTACGGGGAAATGCCGCCGTCGCAGCTAAAAACGAAGTCTCCAGTCGTAAATCTGGGCAACGATCTGAGTATCGCCATCACCGACGGCGACAATGGTACGACGTGTGCGTGCTTGTTCTTCGACCTTGCCGCCGGCAGCACCCACACTGCTGTCTCTAGGTCGACCTCACGCCACTGCATCTTGCGGACCTCGTCGCGGCGGGCACCGGTCAAAATGAGACAGCGGAACAGCGGTCCGGCCGGATAGGCCAGACCGTCGCAGGCCTGCCAGACGGCCGCCAGTTCAGCATCGCCTAGAACCCGGTCTCGCGGGTGTTCACGCGTCGGCCGCCGGATGCTTGCGGCCGGATTTGCGGCGACGATGTCGCGGGAGACTGCCCAATTGAACAGTGCGCTTGCAGCCGCAAGGACGCGGTTCGCCTGGACCGGAAAGCCCCTATCGACGATACCGTCGATGATCTCGTACACGTCCCGGCGCTGGATAGTGTGGATCTCGCGCGTCCCCCAGATGGGCAGGACATGCAGCCTGAACAGCCGTTCTGTCTCGGTCCAGGAGCGCGTGTTCCGCTTGCAGTGCCGCTCGATGTAGAGACTGACAATCCGCTCCATCGTGTCCGGTTCGTGTTGCGGGACGGCCGATCGTCGTGCGGCCTCCCTCGCCTGTCTCTTGGCGTCGGCTGGGTTGCGCCCGCCAGCAACATGGAGAAGTGCGTCACGCGCCAACTGCCGGGCATCGGCCAGGCCGATCGTCGGGAATGGGCCGATTGTCAGCTTGCAGGGTTTGCCGGAGAATCGATACCGGACCGCCCACGACTTAGCGCCGGACGGGGCGACGATCAGGTAGAGGCCTGAACACTTCGCGTCGGCCACCTCGATCCGCCTGGCAGGATCCGGCTGCCAGGCTTCCACCGAACGGACGGTTAGGTTCTCTTTCGTCATGACACGAAACCCTTGGGGTAACGCTGGGGTAACAGACAGAGCTGATATCTCGCGTTACCCAGTGATAGGCAGCGTGAACGGCATCCCGCAGAAATGCAAGGCTTTCCGGTGAAACTCGCAACGACGCGTCACGTGGCGTTAGGTCGCGATGAGCGCATTTCCACGTCTCCCAGACGTGAAGCCTCCCTGTTCAACTCGCCGCTGATCCTCCGATCAGCGGCTTTCTTTTTTCCGGGCTTGCTCTTGGTCCGGCGTGCGAGGGGCCGTGATCTACGGCCCAGCCAGCGACTTGATTGCGTTTAGGGCTGCGACTGTTGCCAGCGGGTTGGCCGCGGAACCGGCGATCCTCGCCAGGTGGTCCACTGCTTCCGGCCAGTCCGCCTCTGGCAGGATCTCCGCCAGGCGCACCGGGTCCCAGCCCTCGCGGCTGAGGGCGAAATCCACCGCGGCAGCCAGCGCACCGGGTTCGCCGGTTCGGACCATCCACCCGAGGGCCGCGGCACCGGTCAAGGTGTCGGCCGACGCCAGCACGGCGCTGGCGCGCTCACGCGCATGGTCTGTGTTGCCCGCAACGGTGAATGCCTCGCGAACCACGGCTGGCACAGGGTCATCCAGCAAGCGATCGATCGCCTCTGCGGATGATGCGTCGTCGGTGGCTTCAGCCAGACGGGCCAAAATCCGCGCCGCAAACACGCGAAGATTAGGGTCCAGCGCCATTGCCAACGATATGAGCAGTTCCATCGAACCGGCCTGCCGTGCCCAAAGGGCCAGATCGGGGTGCTGTGAGAGGGTAGCGGCGGCCGCCAAGCGCAATTCCAGATCTTGCGCGGCAAGCACACCGACAAGGCCGTCGACGACGTCAGCCCCGCGCACATCCACCATCAGTCGCGCAACGGCGCGCCGCCGATCCGCCGCAATGGGGACGTCCGGGGTGAGGTTCGGCTTCGTCCTGCGCGGCATGTTTTCCGCAAGGCTCAGGAAGCGCGCTTCATCGTCGTCCAGTTCGCACACCATCGGCGGCGAGGCCGGTGCGGCGACCTGCGGCGCCAGATTGGCCCGCTCGATCGCCTGCAAAGTCGACATTTCGCCCGATTGTTGCTGCTGCGGCGGCAGAGGGCTCTTGGGGGGAGAGATCTCGGCAACGCCGTCCGCCTCCGGCGTGGGGTCGCTCTCCGGTTCCGGTGGCTCCGCCAAGTGGAGGAGGAGGAGTTCAAGCGACGCTTCGCCGAGGGGGCCGCTCTGAGCCGCCGCATTGCAGAGGCCAAGCAGAGCTGAAAACCGAACCAGATGGTCGGAGTCGTCGGCGTAGGCCGTCAGCGCGTCGAGACTCTCGCGGTCACCGGCACCACCGATCGCCCCCACGGCCGCGGCACGCACGGATGGCGCCCGAGTACGATCTTCCGCGACATCGTGCAGACTTCGCCTCGTGAGATCATCGGTGATGCCGCCAAGCGCTGTTGCCGCCGCCGCCGCGACCCCATCGGACGTATCGTTGAGCCGATCGCGCAACATCCCGGCGACGACGGCCAAGACCTCCGGCGTCTGCGCCGAGACCGCCTCGACCACGGCCAGCCACACGTTTTCGTCCGCGTCCCCCGCCAAACCGACGACCTGGGCGACCTGATCTGCCGGCGCCCGCTTGACCGCTTCGCGGCGGATCGCCGGATCGGGGTCCCGCGAGAAGGTCGCGATGCTGGCGCCCGCCGCGTCGTCGGCCATCACGCGGACAGCCGCGGCCCGTCGGATCTCCGGATCCTGACTGTTGGCCAGCGACTTCTGGATCGGGACGGCCGCCGGATCCGTTGACTGGGCCAGCGCCGACGCCGCCCGGCGGCGGGATCGGGCGGATCCGCGCTCAAGCCGCTGCGCCAGCGCCTCAATCCCCGGCCGGTCAAGATGGGCCAGTGCGGCAAAGGCCTGCGGCTCGACATCCTGGCCGACTTCGTCGTCAAGAGCGGCAACGATGGCCGGAACGGCCTCAGCGTCGCCCAGATGCCCCAGCGCCTCGATGGCCGCCACCTGGACGTCCAGCCATTGATCCCACTCTCCGGCGCCGTCGTCTTCGTCCCAGGCCATGTCAAGGTCGCGGTCCACGGCGAGCCGTCGCAGCGGCGCAAGATCGCCGCGGTAGCCGAGACGGGCGATCGACCGGATCGCCAACTCTTTGACCTCGCCGGAGGGGTCCGCGATGACCGATTGCAGCAATGCGGCGCCAACCCGATCCGACGATGTCGCTGCCCCAAGGGCACGGGCCGCAAGGATGCGAACGTCGACGTCCGGATCGGTCAGGCAGCCGATCAGCAGGTCTTCCGCCGGCCCGGGCAGCAGGTGTTCGAGGCACTCGACCGCCGCGCACCGCACGACATCGTCGCCCGCCTCCAGGATCGAACCGAGCGTGGCCGCTACGGCGGCCCCCCCGATGCCCCGCCCAGTGGGTGGTTCCACGGTTTAATCCGATCGCCCAGCGGGGTCAGGCAATGTCCCGCGGCGCGAACGACATCGACCTATAGGTCCGCTTGTAGACCGACTCCCCGATCTTGCGGACGCGTGCGACGCCCATCTTGTAGTTGTAGTTGCCGCTGATCCAGTCGACCACGCGCCCAGCCAGCGCGTTGCCGGGGCTGTCCGTGTGCAGGAAGTCGGTATAGAGCACACCGCGCTTGATCGCCGGCGTCACCATCGCGACCGCCGTGATCGCCGCCTCAGACAGTTCGATATGGCCGTTCTCAAGCAGAGAGGAGAACTGGAAGTCCGACGGTTCCACGCCGATGATCGTCCCGACCTGGTTGGGTACGCGGTCGGAATAGATCATCACGTAGTCGCCATTCTCGATGCCCCGTTCAGCGGCATCGTCGGGGTGGATCTCCACCCAGTTCTCCGGCCATCTCTGCACGATGTACGGACGTCGGCGATCGTCGAAGCCTGACTGCCAGCGCTCGTTGATCCGGCCCGAGGTGCACCACAGTTCGTCATCGCGCGGGCGCATCCATTCCCAATAGTCGGAGAACAGCGACCACGGCGATTTCTGGATGTTGCACTTGCCGGTCTGGCTCTTGAAGTGGGTCAGGGTCTTGGGAAACCGGTTGGCGCCCACCGGACCTTCCGGCGGCAACACGCGGGAGACATCGTGCAGGCGCAGCGTCTCTTCCAGGGTTCCGTCAGCACGCATGATCACGGGGGCCTGGATGCCGTCGGTGCCGTACTCGTCGAGCTTCTCGTGCAGCGTCTTGCCCTCGCGCTGCGCAACCAGAGTGACGGCGTGGAAGTCCTTGCGGCTGCCGCGACTGTAGCGCGAGCCTTCATGGATCACATCGGCGGAGTTCTCCCAGTCGAAGCCGGAATACCCCATGCGCTGGGCCAGCTGGGCGATGATCCACCAATCGGGCCGTGCGTCGCCCGGCGGATCGTAGAACTTGTTGTAGACGCGGACCCGCCGTTCGCCGTTGGCTCGGGTGAAGGTCTCTTCGCCCCAGGTGGCGGCCGGGAAGACGATGTCGGCGTAGCGCGAGCCGATCGGGTTCACCAGATAGATGTCCTGGTTCCAGACCACTGTGCCGCCGCTGTCGACGCGCCGCTTCAGGGTGTCGACGATCGCGTCCCGGTCGAACGACCGGACCTGGTGCGGGCTCTGGGTGACCAGTTCGTCGAACTTGTTGGCCAGCCCCTGGGACCCGCACATCGCCTGGATCCAGGTATTGCCGATGACATGGGCCAGCCGCGTGTGGCGGGAAATCAGATAGCGGCCGGTGCCGATCGCCCGGCGGCGCCGGCCCGGCAGCTTCTCCGGCGAATGGTTGCGCGGATAGCTGCCGCCGCGCAGGCCGCCACGCTGGTGGCCGCCGGCGCGCGAGATCATCTGGCCCGGCCGTCCGCCGGCCCCGACGATGATCCCAAGCGCGCTGATCGCCTGGGTGTTGCCGGTGTTGTTGGACCAGTAGAAGCCCTTTTCGATCATGACAGAGGTCTTCGGCCGGCTGCCGTCGTCGCGGGGCCGCGCCATCCATTCGGCTGCGGTGCGGATCTTCTCCGGATCCACCTGCGAGATCTCGGCGGCATTCGCCAGCTGGAACTCGGGCTGGCCCAGCAGCCACTCGCGCCAGTCCTCGAAACCGGAGGTCTGGAACATGCCCCAGGTCGTGCGCCACTGCCACGGCGTGTTGCGGGTCCCCTGTCCGAAGCCGGAGGAGGACTCCCAGCGGTTGTTGACCCATTCGTCGATCCAGGCCTGATCCTGCCAGCCGTTCTCCACGATGATCCGGGCCATGGCGTTGACGACCAGAAGATCGGTGCCCGGCTGTACGTCCAGCCACAGCCCGCCGTTCTTCTCAGCGTACGCGACGCCGGCGGTGCGGCGCGGTACCATGAAGATCGCCTTCTGACCGGCCTGAATCCCCGGCATCATCCATTGGGTGAACAGGATCGTCTTCGTCTCATACGGATCGGTGCCGCAGACCAGCAGCGTTTCCGCGTCCCGCCAGTCTTCATAAGCCGCGCCGAAATTGTCGAACCCGGCGTCCCGGAAGCCGGGTGTGGAGGTGACGTCCGACGGCGTGTCGTGGAAGGTGAAGTTGGCCGTACGCACATGACGCAACGCGTACTTCGTGATCGCGTACGTGTTCTCCATGTACTGGTAAGAATAGGTCTTGACGCCGTATGCGTTGGCTCCGTGATGGTCGATGACGTGACGGCCGACTTCCGCAGCGATATCGAGGGCGAAATCCCAGGGCACCGGCATCAGCAGGCCATGCATGCGCAACAGAGGCTGGGTCAGGCGATCGCGCGTCGGTGACTGCGGGTTGTAGGCCTTCTTGGCGATCGCGCCCCCTCGGATCGAGCTGTCGCCGTTGACGTTGACGTGCCGGGCGTCCTTGTCGGGAATGATGACGACGTGGTGCGGCTGGCCGTTGTGCAGCACGATGTTGTGCTGGTTCGGAGCAACCCAGGACCCGAGCGGGTAGACAGGGAAGTCCTCGCCAAAAGCATTCTCGTCGGCACGAGCGCCGCCGACACGGCCGCCGGCGACGGGCCAGCGGTAGACCTTGTAACCGCAGGCGACGATGCAATAGTCGCAGGCGGTGTTGATCACCTCGGCGTCGGGCGGCGGCAGCGGGACAGAGGTCTCCGGGATGTAGTACGGCGTCGCCATGGTCCGGTCCTCCTCGCTCAGCCCTGCAGATTGTCGAAACGGCCGTAGATCAGCCCGAAGATGCCGACCGCATAGATGTCGTCGCCCTCAAGCTCCAACAGGACCTGCGGCAGGCTCTGGTAGGCTTGGCCCGAAATCAGGATGCCGTGCCGGGTCAGATCGTAGGTCGACAGATGCAGCGGACATGGGCCCAGCGCCTTGTGCGCCGATTGATAGGTGCCCTGCATCGGCCCACCCTGGTGGGTGCAGGTGTAGTTGAAAGCCACAACATCCTGCTCAGGCCCGATGCCGCCACCGGCCGAACGCCCGAGCTTCACCACGAAGCTTTCGGAATAGACCCCTTCGTCCGGATAGGCGAAGTCCAGGGGCTGGTCGACCACGAGCTCGCTCAACCGCCCGATCAGCTTGCGGGGATAGGTGGCGACCACAGCCGGCACCTCTTGCGCCATCGGCGTGCCGGGGTTGAGGGTCACCATCACGGTGGCCGTAGCGACCCCGGCGCCCAGCAGAAACTCCCGGCGGGAAACCAGGCAGGGATGGGCGGCGCCGGATCCGGCCTTGGGGCGTTGGCTGTCATCTGACATCGGTCATGCTCCGCCTAGTTCTGATACCAGTCGTCGGGTAGGGGCGCGTATTCGGGAAGCTCCGGGAAGTCCATGACGATCTCATCACCGGAGAGCGACTCCAGGAATGCGACAAGGTCGTCGATCTGATCGTCGCTGAGACCCAGGGGCTGGATCAGCTCGCTCTTGGTCTCTTCGAAGGTGGTGCCGCCGCCGGCGTTATAGAACTCGACCACCTCGCGCAGGGTGTCGAAGGCACCGTTGTGCATGTAGGGACCGGTGTAGACGGTGTAGCGCAGCGACGGCACCCGGAAGCGGCCGAAATCGCCTTCCTGCTTGGTGTCGAAGTAGAGGCCGAGATCGTCGTGGCTCGTCCGGTACAGATACTCCGACACACCCTTGGCATAGAGCTCGAAGCGATAGGTTATCTGCGCCAGCCCGTCGGTCTCCCAGATCTCCGGTGAGGGCACGCCGATATTGTAGAAGCCCTGGTTGGAGAACAGCGGGCCGTTGTGGCAGTTTATGCAGCCGGCCTCGCCCTCAAACAGCTCCATCCCCCGCAGCTGCTGCTCCGTCAACGCCGTCTCGTCGCCGCGCATGTATTCATCGAAAGGCGTGTCGGTCTGCACCAGCGTCCGCTCAAACGCGGCGATCGCCATATAGGCGTGGCGAACCGACGGATAGGCATCGCCGAACACATTGCGGAACATCTCGCGGTATTCGGGCACGAAGGCGAGGCGCGCCTCCATCATGTCGTCTTCGCCATTACCGCCGACCGCACCCCGCGCGGCCGACCGTGCCTGATGCTCCAGCGAGCTGGAGCTGCCGGTCCAGAACAGGTTCCCGTAATAGGCGGAGTTGATGATGGTCTGCGCATTGCGCCAGTGGACGGTGCCCGGATAGCCCATGGAGATCGCGTCCGGGAAGCCCCAGCCAGTAAAGGGACTGTGGCAGACCACACAGCCCATGGTGCCGTTGCCCGACAGCCGTCCGTCGAAGAACAAGAGCCGGCCAAGCTCGATCTTCTCGTCCGTCATCGGGTTGTCGGCCGGGATCGGCGGCGGCCCGAGCGGTCCCAACGGCTCGATCGGGATATCCTGGGCGATGGCGCCGCCGGTCACGGTGAGGATCAGGGCGGTCTGGCACAGGGCCTGTCTCAGGATCGTCATCGGCCGGTCCTCAGTTTTCCGTTTCGCGCCAGTTTTCGATCGCCGGATAGTCGTACGGGATCTCTTCCTCCCACACGAATTCCGGCCCGGTCAGCGGCTCGCCGGACAGCGCCTCCAGGAAGGCGACCAGATCGGACCGCTGCCCCGACGACAGACCAAGCGGCTGCAGGCGCGGATCCTTGTTGGGCGCGTCGCCACCGCCGTCGTTGTAGAAGGCCACGACCTCGTACAGCGTCTCGAAGACGCCGTTGTGCATGTAAGGGCCGGTGTAGGTCAGCTCACGCAGGGTCGGCGTCATGAACGATCCGAAGGTCGACCCGTCTGCCTCATGCCCGCGCACATAGGCGCCGGGGTCGGCGCGCAGGTTCATGTAGTTCGCCACACCCATGAACTTGGCGTAGGTGATGAAGCCGATATGGCGCAGCGGTTCCGCCCAGATGTCCGGGTTGTCGGGAACCCCGGTGACATGGGGCTGATCGTCGGTGAACCGGTCGCCGGTATGACAGGCCGAACATCCCGCATCGCCGAAGAATAGGGCCTCGCCGCGTGCCGCCTCCTCGCTCAGATCGCCGGTGTCATAGGGCGCGCCGCGGGAGATCAGGGTGCTGAGATAGGCGGGGATGGCGTTGCGGACACCGCCGTTGGACGGCGTGCCCAGACCGGCTGCCGCGAACATCTCCACATAGACCGGATCCTGCCGCACCCGCTCCTGCATCATCCTCATGTCCATGTTCATGAGGTAGGTCTCGGTCAGCATCTCCCGGGTGACGTCGTTGAGATTGGTCCCCAGCCGGCCGTCATGCATCCAGGCATCCCGATGTGCGGTGTTGATCAGGGTTGGCGTGTTCCGGAAATGCAGCGATCCGGCATAGGCCTCAGACAACGCCAAGCCATCGGAAAATCCGAGCTCCGGGACATGGCAGCTGGCACAGCTCAGGGTTGCATCGCCAGAGAGGCGCGGGTCGAAGAACAGCCGCTTGCCCAGTTCCGCCATCGCGAGGTCGACCTCGATGGGGGCGACCGCGCGCTCGCTCTGCCCGACCGCCGTCGAACCGACTGCAATCACCGTTGTTGTTGCTGCTATGGTGAGCCCGAACCCGATGAACCGCATCTCGGCTGCCTCCGCGCACATCCCGCCTCAAGACGAAACCCGTCGTCCGCGCGACGTTTCCCCGGAGTGCCGTTACGACTCCGGACGAATTATCCTGGCGGTGAATTATCGAGGGCGCAACAAACGAGCCGGCGAGAAAAATCGCCACCTCTAGACTGGGTTGAGGAATGCTGGAGGCTTCGCATCTTTGATTCCGCCTGCTCGCCTGTTGCGTTATGTTAAGGCAATTCGCACTACCGCAAGCGCTCTGCTGACAGGTATTGGATTTCCTCTTGAAATCTTGCACTTAGATTATCTTTGTTGATTTTTTGCGAATTATTATCATTCAAAAACTCCTTTCGATGCTTAACGAGATTTGATCTGGATCAATCTTGTCTTCGCGATGCATCGCACTAACGCCCATCGAATGGTGGTAATGATTATCAGTTGCGCGTCTCAACAAGGATCGTGTCCAATGCGGGCCAAACGGTCAGCAGGGTCTGGGGAGACGGAAAAGGTGCTTCGAGAAAACGAAAGATCGCAGCCAGATATGGCGCTGTCGCTCGGGCGCCGAGGGTTCGTTGCCGGCGCCGGGGGTCTGCTGCTGGGGTCGCTGATCTCCAGTCCCGCACCCGCCGCCATTGTGCACCGGTCGGTCGCGCAGATGTCGATCTGCAGCGGCGACGAAGCGATTGTGGATCAGATCACAGATGTGATGGCGCGGTCTGCCACGCAGATGTTCCGGTTCGTTCCCAACCTCGTCTGCATCGATGCCGGCCAGTCCGTGCGCATCCTGAACAGCCGGTCGCAGCACACGGTGCACTCGGTCCCCGAACTCACGCCTGACGGCGCTGAAACGGTCGCGATCGTCGGCGAAGACGTCCGCGATGTCGTCTTCGACGTGCCCGGTATCCATGGCTTGGCCTGCGCGCGGCATGGCCGCTACGGCATGGTGATGATCGTCGCGGTGCGCCCGTTCGATCGCGTTCCGCGAGACTACTGGTCGGCCCTGGACTCGCTGGGCCCTGGGCGTTCCCTAGGGTTCGAGAGCCTGTTCGCCGAGATCGACGCCGCAACTCCCAGCTGACGGTCTGGGTGATGTCGGCCCGCAGCGCCGGGCAAGCTCCCACCACCATTTCTCATCCCAGGACCCTCGGGCGAGCCCCGACGGCGACGGCAGCACGAAGAGAGCAGTCCGGCCAACGGTCTCCGGCTGCAGGCCATAACTGACGGTTCTGCGTCCCAGGAAAACCTGTGCCGGCCGTTTGCCCACGAAGGCGACGGCCGCCGGCTGGTACCGCTCGATCTTGCGGCGCAACCCGTCGGGGTCGTCGGCCGACCGCTCCAGCTCGGCATCCGCGCCGAACTGGGTCTTGCAGACATCGGTGAGCCCGAGGCCGTAGCGGGGAAGATCGCGGAACTCGTGCAGCTCAAACCGGTGCGGGGTCAGGCCGACAAGGGCGAGCGTGGGCCAGAACAGGTTGCCGCGACCGGCGTAGTAGGCACCGACCTCGGCGGATCTACGCCCCGCCGCACTGCCGCAGAAGACGATCCTGAGGCCGGGGGCCAGGATGTCCGGCAGCACGTCGGACTGCTGCGCCGCAGCCATCCATCTTCGCCGAGGTTGGCCCTCGTTTACGGCAGTCGCACACTCGCCAGCCGTTCCAGGAACTGGCGAATGTTG
This sequence comes from Anaerolineae bacterium, assembly GCA_028285185.1. Classification (GTDB taxonomy): domain Bacteria; phylum Pseudomonadota; class Alphaproteobacteria; order DSM-16000; family Inquilinaceae; genus JACKIG01. The sequence goes on from JANQQD010000262.1 coordinate 24,196, forward strand.
TTGCCGGCGGCGGCTTCCGCGGCGATGCGCCGTCTGTCATCGCCGTTCAAGGCATCCCCCATCGACGCCGTGCCCTCGGAAGAAATGGTCTCGGCAAAGGGCTGCTCGCCCGTGACGGTGTCGGTCAGCGTATAGCCGACCCGGGTCTGAACGGTCATGTCGATGCCGATGGCCGGCTGCGACATCTCCAGGATCTGGGCATCCAGCGCATAGCGCGAGCCGCCGGGGACGGTCGCCAGAAGCCCCTGCCCGGCCAGCGACTGGTTCAGTGCATCCCGAAACGCCAGCATGCCGATCTCCGACGTCCACAGCTGATCGTCCAGATCGAGGGACGAGACGTCGGTGACGGCAATCGCGCTGGTCAGGTCAGGGTCGAACACGGCCAATCCACTGGTCGGAGCGGCGACCATCGCCTGTGGTTCGGCCGGCTGCGTACAGGCCGAAAGCAACGGGATCGTGGCCGCAAACAGCAGAATTGCGGCCGTAGCCCGGTGTTGTGTCGTGAACGTCATCACGGCTGCCTTTCAACTGAGCTCTGCCAAGCTCATCCTGTCTGTGCCTCTAATAGACTGGCGAACGCGCGGATGTCATCGATACCGGTTCGCCATTCCGAGATCCTGTCGCCATCTTCGTTCCGCGTTCGATGCGGCCGGACATGTCGAAACGGATCTTGAAGATCGAACGGTGGTTCCAGCTTTCTCAGGAACAGCATGTGGTGCTGCAGGCAGACGTCATCGCCGGAGCGATAGGCGGGCCACCAGAAGATGTAGGTTGTCTCAGCCGGGTCGGCCATCGAGGTGAAGAATGCGGCTTTGTCGTCACCCGCGAGCAATGCGAGAGCCGCAGCGTACCAGCTCTCCCGATACTGTTGGGCGCTCCAATAGGACAGCTCGGCTTCGAACCTCTCCTGGAAATCCCCGATCCGGAGCCGGCCCAGGATCAACGACGGTTCCGATGGCAGAGAGGTTTCGTCCAGCGTCAGGCAGAAATCCGCGTCCACCGGTCACCCCGTCCTGCCTGTTCCGCAGCCTCAGATCCGCCGCTCGGTCTCGGGGTCGAACAGGGATGCGTGGCTCATATCCGCCATCAGGCGCATCGTATCGCCGGGGTTGGTGGTGCGGCGCGGGTTGACGCGGGCGATTGCCGTTTCGCCACCCAGGTCGACATAGGTCAGGGTGTCGGCGCCCGTCGGCTCCAGCACGTCGACGCGGCAGTCGAATGCGTGGGCATGCTCGCGGATGCTGGCCTCGGCTTCGTTATAGTCGGTCAGTGCCTCGGGCCTGAGGCCGAAGACCACCTTACGGTCACGCCAAGACGCCAGGTCTTCGGACGGGTCGGCCAAAGGCAGTTCCACATCGCCCGATGCGCCGTTGGCAGCACGGGTGAACCGGACCGCCAGCCCATTGCCATGCTGCACCAGGGTCGCCGGCACGAAGTTCATGGGCGGAGAGCCGACGAAGCCGCCGACATACATGTTGGCCGGCTGCTCATAGACCTCCTGCGGCGGGGCCAGCTGTTCGATCACGCCGCCGCGCATCACGGCGATCTGCGTGGCCAAGGTCATGGCCTCGATCTGGTCATGGGTGACATAGACGATCGTGGTGCCCAGGCGCGCGTGCAGCTTCTTGATCTCAGTGCGCATGTCCACGCGCAGCTTGGCGTCGAGATTGCTGAGCGGTTCGTCGAAGAGGAAGATCTTCGGGTCGCGCACCAGGGCCCGGCCCATGGCCACGCGCTGGCGCTGGCCGCCGGAAAGCTGGGCGGGCTTGCGGCCCAACAGATGATCAATCTGCAACAGTTCCGCGGTCCTGGCGATCAGGGCCTCGCGCTCGTCCGCCGGCACGCCCCGCATCTCCAGCCCGAACGCGATGTTCTTCTTCACCGTCATGTTCGGGTAGAGGGCGTAAGACTGGAACACCATGGCGATGTCGCGATTCTTCGGGTGCACCGCGTTCACCACGCGCCCGTCGATCACGATCTCACCGTCGGTGATGCTGTCCAGCCCGGCGATCATGTTGAGCAGCGTGGACTTGCCGCAGCCCGACGGGCCCAGCAGCACCAGGAACTCGCCGCCGTCGAGATCGAGCGAGATGCCCTTCAGCACATGGGTGTCGCCGAAGCTCTTGCGGACGTTGCGGACTTCCAGATTGGCCATGGCCTACCCCTTGACCGAGCCGGCGGTCAGACCGCGCACGAAGTACCGTCCGGCGATGATGTAGACCAGCAAGGTCGGCAGGGCGGCGATGATCGCCGCGGCCATGTCGACATTGTAGAGCTTCACGCCGGTCGTGGTGTTGACCAGGTTGTTCAGCGCCACGGTGACGGGCTGTGCGCCGCCGGACGTGAACGAGGCGCCGAACAGGAAGTCGTTCCAGATCTGGGTGAACTGCCAGATCACGGTGACGACGATGATCGAGGGCGAGAGCGGCAGGATGATCCGCCAGAAGATGGTGAAGAACCCGGCCCCGTCGATGGTCGCCGCCTTCACCAGATCGTCCGGCAGCGAAACGTAGTAGTTCCGGAAGAACAGCGTGGTGAAGGCGATGCCGTAGACCGAGTGCACCAGCACCAGCCCCGGCACGCTGCTGGCCAGGCCCAGGAAGCCCAGCGTCTGCGACATCGGTAGCAGCACCACCTGGAACGGGATGAACGAGCCGAACAGGAGCAGCCCGAAGATCACGTTGGCGCCGGGAAACCGCCACTTGGTCAAGGCATAGCCGTTCAACGCCCCGAACAGAGAGGACAGGAAGACCGACGGGATGACCATCAGCACCGAATTCATGAAATAGGGGGCGAGGCCCGTACACTCCACGCCGATGCAGGCCTCGTTCCAGGCGTATCCCCAGGCCTCGAACGTGATCGCTTGCGGCAGCGCCAACAGCGAGCCCGCGCGGATCTCTTCGATATCCTTCACCGACGTAGCGAGCATCACCAGCATCGGCAGGATATAGAAGGCCGCAAACAGGATCAGCGCGGCATAGAGCACGCCGCGGCCGATCTTGGCGCCCAGCGTGTCGGCGGCGGCCTGTTGCGGAAGGCTAGCCACGGCGCGGCCCCCTGATCTCGGAATAGAGATACGGCACGATGATCGCGGCGACCGTCGCCAGCATCATCACCGCACTGGTGGCGGCAAAGTCCAGCCGGTCGCGCTGGAACGCCATGTCGTACATGAAGGTGGCCGGCACCGCTGTTGCCGTGCCGGGGCCGCCGGCCGTCAGCGCCATCACCAGGTCGAAGGTCTTGATCGCAAGGTGCATCAGGATGACGAAGGCGCTCAGGAACACCGGACGGATGGTCGGGATGATGATGCGGCGGTAGATGTTGGGCAGGCTGGCACCGTCCAGCCAGGCGGCCTTGATGATCTCGTCATCCACGCCGCGCAGTGCCGCCAGCACCATGGCCATGACGAAGCCCGAGGCCTGCCATACCGCGGCGATCACGACGGTATAGATCGCCATGTCCGGATCGTTGATCCAGCCGAAGCTGAAGCTTGTCCACCCCATGTCGTGCATCGCCTTTTCCAGGCCGATGCCGGGATCCAAGAGCCATTTCCAGGCTGTCCCAGTGACGATGTACGAAATCGCCATGGGATAGAGATAAATGGACCGCAAGACCCCTTCGGCCCGGATGCGCTGGTCCAACAGCACGGCCAGCACACAGCCGACGGCCATTGAGATCAGGATGAACAGAACACCGAAGATGAACAGGTTGTCGAATGCCGTTTCCCAGCGGCTGAGCCGCCAGATCCGGGCATAGTTGTCGAAGCCGATCAGCTCGTAATCCGGCAACATGCGCGAGCCGGTCAGCGAGATGTACACGGTCCACAGAATGAAGCCGTAGAAGAAGATCACGGCCGCCAAAAACGACGGGGCGACCACGAGCTTCGACAGGTGGCGCTGCAGCCAGCCGCGCACTCCCGTTTCGGCGTCGGAAGACGTGACTGTCGTGTCTGCAGGCATGGCGGAAGTAGCCTCGGGCGCGAGTTACATCGCCAGCTCGACCTCTTCCAGCAACAGTTCCACCGCCTCTTCAGCACTCATGTCCGAGTTAAAGTGCTGGGTGACGACATCCAGGAAGGCACCGCGCACGGACCGGCCTATGGCGATCTCGTGCGCCATGCTGGGCACCAGGCTGTCGTCGGCCACGGCCTGATCGAGATCCTCCATGGAGCGGACAGCGCAGACGTCGAAGGCATCGCGCGGCAGGTCCGTGCGGGCCGGGATGGAGCCCTTGAACAGGTTGAACGTCTCCTGGAAGCTCTCGCCCAGGATCAGGCTGGCGAGCAGGCGCTGCCCGGCGATGCGGTCGTCCCCCTCCACCTCGAAGAAGGCGAAGCTGTCGGAATTGAGGATGAAGCCCGACGTTCCCGGCGTGGGCACGCAGAGATAGTCCATGCCGCCTTCCAGGTCGGAGGCGGCGAATTCGCCCTTCGCCCAGTCGCCCATGATCTGCATGGCCGCTTCGCCGTTCATGACCATGCCGGTGGCCAGGTTCCATTCGCGGCCCGGAAAGTTCGGGTCGACATAGCCGCGGATGCGTCGCATCTGCTCGAACACGGCGATCATGGTTTCGCCGGACAGGGCGTCGGCATCCAGTTCCACCAGCGCCTCGCGGTAGAAGTCCGGCCCGCCGAGGCCGAGCACGACGGTTTCGAAGATCGTGGCGTCCTGCCAGGGCTGGCCGCCATGGGCAACCGGCGTGATGCCGGCCTCAAGCAGCGCGTCGGCCGTGGCGTTGAATTCATCCCAGGTGGTCGGCGGCTCGGCATCGACTTCAGCCAGCAGTTCGGGATTGATCCACAGCCAGTTGACCCGGTGGATGTTGACCGGCACGGCCACGTATTCACCGTCGAAGGTGACGATGTCGCGCAACAGCGGCGGCAGCACGTCGTCCCAGCCCTCGGCCTCCGCGACCTCGTCGAGGTTAGCCAGCGCGCCTTCGTCCGCCCAGTCGTGAATGTTCGGCCCCTTGATCTGCACGGCCGTCGGCGGATCGCCGGCCAGCACGCGCGAGCGCAGCACTGTCGCCTGGGCATCGCCGCCGCCGCCGGCCACAGGCGCATCCACCCAGGTGCCGCCAGCGGCCTCGAACTCCTCGCGCAATGCCCCTACGGCCCGCGCCTCACCACCCGACGTCCAGTAATGCAGCACCTCTGCCGTCTGGGCGGACACGGTTACTGGGCTGAGCGCCGTCAGCGCGCCGACGGCCATCGTGCCCGCAAGAAGTCGGTTGATCAGGTTCACCGGATGTGCCCTCCCGCCTTTAGCCTGGAGCCGTTGCCGGCCTGTCGCCGGACTGGCATTCGTTCGTGGCATGCTGACGAAGCACACCCGGTGTGGCAAGAGGTGTCTCCACAATTATCCCCGGAACGTCCCCCTCGGCGGTCGTGGCAGACGGAGGGCTCAGCCGGTCGGGGCAATCGGTAGAGTCCCGACGGCGGCCCGCTGGGTCAGCGGTTGGGGCTCCGAGTCCATGCGCCAATGCACGCTCTAGGCGGATATCTAGCTCGCGCTTTCGCCCGCTGCTATGCTGACCGATCGTCAACCTGCGCGACGCGGGAGCCCCCGATGACCGAGCCCCCGGAAACGACCGAGTTCGACAGCGGCTTCGGATCGATGGACGGAGAGCATCGCGTCCAGATGGGCCTGGTGGTGGCCCTCGCAGATGCTATCCGCCAAGGGCGCGACAAAGCCGAGCGGGACGCGCTGATCGAGCACCTCGCCACCTACACCAAGGTGCATTTCACCGCCGAGCACCTGCTGATGCGCCAGTACGCCTATCCCCAGTACCGCGACCACCAGCTTGAGCATGACGAGCTGCTGGACCGCGTGGACACCTTGCGCGAGATCTATGACGGGGGGGACGACGCGGCGACACTCGATGCCGTTACAAAGTTCCAGGCGTGGCTGACAGGCCATATCCGAGCCTCTGATGAACGGCTTGGCCAATATCTCTGCTCCGTCGCGACGAAGACGGACGGCGCCTAGGGCAGATCCGGCCAAGAAACGCCCGCTCACAAACTTGACACTTTCCTTTGGCCTGCTCGTTCCCGCGGACTACCGCCAAGAACCGCGAAACAAGGAGGCTCGCCCATGGGACTGTCAAGCATTTCTCGCGCGGCCGCAGCAGTGTTGTTGGCGACACTCCTGGTTCTGCCCGCTGTCGCCCTAGCAGACGCCCCGGACCTGCGCGCCACCCAGCTGACTCCGTCCGGTGGACTGGGCCCGGGCGGCGGCAATACGCTGATCGTGACGGTCGCCTATGACAGCAACGAGCAGTTCCTGCCCCTGCCGGCCTTCCGTGTGACCCTGCGCGTCTCCGGCAATGGCCACGACCAGAGCTATCACGAGACCATCACCTTGACGGGGCCGCAGCTGGATCAGACCCCGCCGAGCGGCGTCCATACGGCAACCTTCACGGGCGTGACGTTTCCCGCGGCAGGGACTTATCAGGTGCGTGTCTATGCCGACGACACGAATGTCGTGCCGGAGACCGACGAACTGCACGACGGCGGCCAACCCGCGGGCGGTGGTGCGGGGCAGTACGGCACTGTGAACACCGACTCCAACAACTATCTCAGCTTCAACTGCCTGCCCAATGCCTCTGGAACCGGGGGCTGCACGACCCTGCCGGTGCTGCTGCAGCCGATCCCGGGCCGCGTAGTCGAGCCCGCACCGGCCTGCCCGCGCCCCTATCGCGTGATCGCCGCCGACGGCCGGTGCGTCTGGTCCTGCGGTGCCGGCACCCAGCCCGAGCCGCGGACCAATACCTGCGTTTGCCAGCCGGGCCATCGCGAGGCGGGGACCGACCGGTTCGGCCGGCGGGTCTGCCAGTAGGGCCGTAGCGGATAGCAGTACCGGTGTTCCTGGCGGGCCGCATCGGCCCGATCTTGAGCCTATCGACACCCATTTCCCCCATCGCATCCGGCGGACCACAGCAAGACGATGATGACGGAAGGCCATGTGTACATTGCGGTGAGCCTCGACGGCTTCATTGCCCGCCCCGACGGCGGCCTCGACTGGCTGATGAAGCAGCCGACCGATGGCGAAGACTACGGCTATGAGGCGTTCATGGCGTCCGTCGACGGCCTGATCATGGGCCGTGGGAGCTTCGAGAAGGTTCTGACCTTCCCCGACTGGCCCTATGCCAAGCCGGTGGTGGTGTTGAGCCGCACACTCAGCGCCGCCGACATTCCCGATGACCTGGCAGGGCGCGTGCGCGTCCTCAGCGCATCGCCGCAGCAGGTCATGGAGACGCTCGCGGCCGAAGGCTGGCGGCACGCCTATGTCGACGGCGGCAGGATCGTTCAGAGCTTTCTTCGTGAGGGGCTGATCCGCGACCTCACCCTCACGCGCATTCCGATCCTGCTTGGCCAGGGCCGGCCGCTTCTCGGACCGCTGGACCGCGACATCGACCTGAAGCACATCGAAACCAAGACCTTCACCTCGGGTCTGGTGCAGTCGAGATACGAGCTCGATGACAGGAATCGGCGATGACGGCTGAAAGGGCCCAATCACAAAGGCCCATCGCTCCCTGCGATTTTCTGCGAAACAATAAATTTATTGTTTGACAGAAAGAACGAGCATGGCTATCTCGGCCCTACCGCATCAAACGCCGGAGGGCCAAGCCATGGACAACCAAGAGCGTATCCGACGCTCCAGCCGCCGCCTGCGCTCGGTGATCACCATCGCCCTGGCGCTGGTGCTGGCCTATCCGATCGTGTTCTGGGGCGGCTTCAACTGGCTTATGGCGATGGTTGATCTGGAGGTATTGCCGGTCGAGGTCCGCTTGCCCGTGCCGGTTACGGGCCTGCTGCTCGGCTTGATTGCGTCGGCCGGCCCGGTGCTTGCCATCGCCTGGGGCCTGGTCAACCTGCGGCGGCTGCTTGGCGAGTACGAGCGTGGGCGCATCTTTCAGCCGGCGGCGATCGCCTGCATCCGCCGCATCGGCCAGGCGTGCCTCGCCTTCGTTGCCGCCCGGTTGCTTTTCGACCCGCTGGCATCGGTGGCCGTCACACTACACAACCCAGAAGGCCAGCGGCAGCTTGCCATCTCCAGCGACTCCCTCGATCTCAGCGCCTTGCTGCTCGGCTGCGTCGTGCTGTTGATCGCCCGGGTCATGCAGGAAGGCCAGCGGCTGCAAGAGGAAAACGCCCAGATCGTCTAGCGGGCTAGGCCACCATGACGATCGTCGTCAATCTCGGGCGGATGCTGGCACGGCGCGGGGTCAAATCCGGCGATCTCGCGCGCCACATCGGCATCACCGAGGCCAACCTGTCTCTGTTGAAGACCGGCAAGGTCAAAGGCATCCGCTTCGCCACGCTGAACGCCATCTGCCGCTATCTCGACTGCCAGCCGGCGGACATCCTGGAATACGTTGCGGATGACGACGGTGCGGCTGACGGTTAAGCGGCCGGCATCCTCGCTGTGGGGCGGTGGCGGCAGGCCAGGTTCAGTCCAGCGGAAGGGCGCAATTGTCGATCATGGTCTCAACAAGGGGGCCGGTCCCTTCCAGCGCAATGGTGAAGCCTTCACCGCCAGCCGACAGCGTCATCGTTTCGCCGCTGCCCAGCGCCTCTAGAAACTCGCGGGGCGTGAGGAGATAGGCCGTCATATAATAGACCGCGTCCATATCGGCCAATCGTGCCATGCCGTGGATTGAGAAATCCCGGTCATCGATGGTGACGGTCATGACCTGCGGACCCTCAAAAGGCTCGGTCCAACCAAGTTCGAATTCGGCCCGATAAGCATCGGTGGTCTGACCACTCCTGTATAGATGTTTGCAGGTGACGCTAAAACCGACATAGGCATACGAATAGTCCGGATGGGTCAGATAGACACTGAGATCACCGCCCTCCCAATAGAGGCCATCCGTATCGATCGCCGCATTGGCCGCGGCGGCGAAAAAAAGCAGGCAAGCGCCAGTCCCGATCCGAAGGTATTGCATTGTTCGTCGATCTCCAGTGACGGCCACAATTATGGATTGACAAACGGGCTGCTTCAGCCCCGATAAAGCTGCAATGCCAAAGGCATCGAAGTGCCGGGCCCAGTATATCGTCAACCAGTGACCGGTAAGAAGACAAAGGGAGCATGTTTTAAGGGCCGCGGGATCTGCCGACGTCGGCTCACCCCAGGATCTTCAATCGAGTCACCGGCGGATGGGCCCGGCTAGAGGCACGCCGGTCAAGAGACGGTGCATCGGCCAACTCGACCTGAAGCCCTGGGGATAGAGCGCCTAGCCCCCCTTCGGCCCCGGCGCGCTCGACACGGACATCGGCATCAAGATCTACGAACAGCTGTTCGCCATCGCTGTCCAGGATCAACTGCAGCGGCCAGCTTTCCATGACCTCGACGATCCGGGCCCTCATCGCCGACGCATACCCCGCCCTCAGCTCACGTCACATTCTTCCGCCGCATCATGTTGTCATAGACCGTCCGGGTGATGCGGGTCGATTTGTAGGGGCAACTGCCATAGGCATGCACGCCGATGGCATGGCGCACGCCGCGCCTGCTCCGCCAGGTCGGGCTGCCGCTCTGTCCGCCGGCGGTGTCGAGCATGTAATGGAGCCGCCGTGCCGTCACGCGGGTAATGCGTCCAGCGTTGTACCACTGCGTGCCCGTGGGCTTGTCGCCCGGATAACCGGAATTGTTGACCAGCAAGTTGCGCAGAGAGTTGTCGCTGAGGGCGGCGAAGCCGAACCAGCCGACCCGCCGGTAGAGATCGCCGTTGGGCAGGATGATCTCGCAGTAGTCGTACCCGACATCCCTGTTCTGGATCCAGCCGCTGACACTGCGGAACGTGGTGCCGACCCACGGGCAAGTCTGTCTCTGACACAGCGCTTGACATCGGTGCGAACACCTAGCGCGTGCCTTTGCGCAGGGTAGCGTGGGAAGAGCTCAGGCCACCTGCTGCCCCACCCGCCCCTCATACAGATCCCGCCCCGCCACCAGCGCGCGGATCTTCGCGTCAGCAATCGGGCGTTTCAGCATCCAGAAGCCGCAGTCGGGATGGATGTAGCGCACGCGGCCCGGCCCCAGCAGGGTTTCGGCGCGTTCGATCTGGCGGGCGATGTGGTCGGGGGTTTCAACCACGTTGTCCTTGATGTCGACCACGCCCAGGCCCAGGCCGATTTCGGGGCGGAGGCCGCGGAAGACCGCCAGCTCGTCCGCCGGGCGGCGTTCGCATTCCATGACGATGTGGTCGGTATGCAGGCTGTTGAGGTACTCGATCAGCCGGCCCCAGGTGCCGTCCTGCACGCGCTGGCCGCCGTAATTGCCGAAGCAGAGATGGACGGCGGGTGTGGTGGGCACGGCGTCCAGCACCCGGTTGATGGCGGCAGCCGCCCATTCCCATTCCTCGGGATGGCCGGGCAGGTTGGCTTCGTCCAGCTGCACCACGTCGGCGTTCAGATGGCGCACCTGTTCCGCCAGCACCTCGGCGATCCCGAGCGCCAGATCCGCGACCTGGCCGTAGTGGCGGTCGATCAGTGTCTTGGCCAGCATGTGCGGGCCCGTCACCGTGAATTTCAGCGGCCGGCCAGCCAGCCCCTTGGCGCGGCTGCAGGCCAGCGGCAGGTCCAGCGTGCCATGGCCGACGGGGCCGTCGACTACGCCCGGCGGGCGCGTGCGGAAGCCCATGCCGGCCTGGGCGCGATAGGCCATCACCTCGTCGAACTCGACTTCGGTGCGGATGCCTGACATGGGCCGCACGAAGTATTCGATCATCCCGTTGGTTTCGGGGTGGTTGATGTCGAAGCGGTAGAGCTCGCCGTCGCACACCACGTCGATGCCCGCGGCCTCTTGCGTGCCCAGCACCACGCGGGTTGCGTCGGCCAGCGCCTGTTCCGACGGACAGGCGACCAGCCAGTCCGGCACCGGATACGAGCCGACAACGGTGGTCAGGATCTGTGGCATGGGTTCGCTCCCTCTCTTATGGTCTTCGCGCTCACATCCCGAGCAGGTCGTAGATGCGGCGGGTGTAGTCGCCGAACGCGGCCGTGGATTTCAGCCCCAGATCACGTGGGTAGGGCAGGTCGACGGTGAAGGTGTCGGCCATGCGCGCAGGGCCGGCGGTCAGCACGGCCACGCGCGTGGCGATGAACACGGCTTCCTGGATGCCGTGGGTGACGAAGACAATGGTCTTGCGGCTGTCCTGCCAGATGCGCAGCAGCTCCAGGTTCATCTTCTCGCGCGTCAGCGCATCCAAGGCACCGAACGGCTCGTCCATCAGCACCAGCTTCGGGTCGTGGATGAAGGCGCGAGCGATCGCCGCGCGCTGCTGCATGCCGCCGGACAGCTCATAGGGGTACTTGTCGGCGAAGCCGGCGAGGCCGACCATGTCCAACAGGTCCAGCGCGCGCTCGCGGGCCGCGCGCATGGGCAGGCCCAGGATCTCCGCCGGCAACAGCACGTTGTCGACCACGCAGCGCCACTTCAAGAGCAGCGGCTGCTGGAAGACCATGCCGACATCGCGGCCCGCTTCAAAGGCCTCGGGGCCATAGCCAGCGCGACCGATCACCACCTCACCGCCCTCATGGCTGTGAAGGCCGGCCAGGATCTTCAAGACCGTGGACTTGCCGCAGCCGGACGGGCCGACCAGGCTGACCAGCTCACCCGCGCCGACATCCAGCGTGACATCGCTGACCGCGAGGAAGTCTTGCCCCCGCGTGCGGTAGACCTTGCGGACATTGCGCATGCGAATGAAGGGGTCCGTGACGTCGGCGCGGCTACTCAACCCGTGCATCGCTGACCACGACCAGCTTTTCCAACAGCAGCACGGCGCCGTACATGAGCACGCCGATCAGTGAGACCAGGATCACGGCCATGAACATGCCGGCGGTATCCAGGAAACCCTGGCGCGACTGCATGAGATAGCCGAGCCCGCCCGAAGAGCCCATGAACTCGCCGACGATCGCCCCGGCGACGGCCAACACGGTCGCCACCTTCATGCCGGAGAAGAGATAGGGCAAGGCGCCGGGCAGCTGGATCTTCACGAAGATCTGCCAGCGGGATCCCTTCAGCGCCCGCACGAGATCCAACAGTTCGGGCTCCACTTCCCGCAATCCGCGCGCGGTCGTCAGCAGGATCGGGAAGAACGAGATGGTGAACGCGATCACCATGTTGGGGAACAGGCCATAGCCCAGCCAGACGATGAACAGCGGCGCCATGGCCACCTTGGGGATCATGTTCAACGTCACGAGCACCGGCATGGCGGAGCGTTCCACCAGCCGGGACCAGGTGAAAGCGACAGCCAGGCCGACCCCGATCGTCACGGCCAGCAGATAGCCGCCGAACACCTCGCCCGCCGTGATCGCGATATGGCCCGGCCATTGATAGTCCGGCTGCCACAGGGTCTGCAGCGTCGCCCATGGTGTGGGCATGATGAAGGGCGGGATCTCACCCAGTACGACGACCAGGTGCCAGAGCAGGATCAGCGCTGCGTGGCTGGCAATGCCGGGGCCCCAGCGGCGCGGCAGCGACCACGGGCCGCCGCCTGGCCGACCGTCCCCGTTGCCCTGGCCGCGATGCGCCGCTGTCTCGCTCATGCGCCTGATAACGCCTCCCATCCCGCGCCGACCCTAGCAGATTCACCGAATGGTGAAACTGAGCATGATGGCGGTTTCACGTGCGCGCGATCTCCACTACCTTTGCGTTGGTATACGAAGCCTCGCGTCAATGGGCAAATAGGGGGGAATTCATGGTCACCGGAGTCAAGCTCACCGCCGCCGTCTTCACCGCAGCCGCCGTCAGCGTGGCGAGCCCAATATCCGCGGCCGCACAGGACGATGTCACCCTGATGCTGAACTGGACGGCCGGCGGTGACCATGCGCCGATCTACTGGGCAGCGGCCCAGGGCTGGTATGCCGAAGCCGGCATCGATCTGGAGATCGAAGAGGGCCGCGGCTCCGGCGCCTCGGTGCAGAGCGTGGGCGTCGGCGCGGTGGAGCTGGGCATCGCCGACATGCCGACGGTCTTGAATGGCCGCGGCGCGGGCGCCGATGTGGTGGCGGTGATGGCGCTCTACGTCAACTCCCCCTACGGCGTCTACTGGCTGCTGAGCTCGGGTATCGAGAGCTATGAAGACCTGGCGGGCAAGAGCATCGGCAACCCGCCGTTCGATGCGGCCCGCCAGATGTGGCCGGCGATTGCGGCGGCCATCGGTGTCGAGCCGGATACGGTTGAATTCGTGAACATTGCGCCTGAGGCCAAGGTGGCTTCGCTGCAGTCCGGCGTGATCGACGCGACCACGCATTTCTACAACGTGCATTACATCTACGAACGCATCTTCGGCGACGATCTGGGGTTCGTGGCGCTGCGCGACATCGGCTTCAATCCCTACGGCAACGCCATCATCGCCCACGGGGCCTTCCTGGAGCAGTCGCCGGATCTCGCCCGCGCCTTCGTGGAGGTGACGCAGCGCGCCTATGCCGCCTGTCTGGCCGACCCTGCCCCGTGCGTGGCCGAACTGGCATCCGCGGCCAGCCAGCGGGAAGACGACGTGATGGCGAACTGGGAATTGGTGGTGGAGCTGATGACCGGCCCGGACGCCGGCACCGCCCCGCTCGGCCATTTCGATCCGGCGCGGATGCAGGAGACGTACAACTTCGTCGCCGCGTCGTTCGAGTTCGACGCCTTCGCGGTGGAGGACGCGTACACCAACGGCCTGCTGGACGAGACCGTGGTGATGCCGGAGTAAGCGG
>JANQQD010000269.1 GCA_028285185.1 Anaerolineae bacterium
GCGATCGGGATGCCACCGGTCGATGGGCTGTCGATGTCGACGACGTCGTCGCCCAAGGACAATCGCTCGATGAGCGCTTCGCCGCCCTGGTAGAACGCGTTGTAAACGTCAAGCGGATCGAAGTCGTCGACATAGGACGCCAGCACCGCATCCACGGTGTCCGGGTTCTCGTCGTCGATGAGGTCCGTAATCTGGGTCAGGCGTAACACGGCCACGAGGGTGCCGAAGATCGGCTCGCCGAGCGCGTTCAGAACGATGTCCTCACCCAGGAATACGGTATAGGTGCCGTCGATGTTCAGATGCGCCCAGCCGTTGATCCCCTCCATCAGGGCATCGGCCGCGATCTCAATGAACGGCGCCGTCGGGTCGACGACCAGTTGCCACGGTGCGAGGCCGAAGCTGCCTTCGAAATAGTTCACGGTTGCCATCGGGGTGTCTCCTCGGCTCGCGTTCGATCACCGCATCGCTGATGAAGGCCGCACCATCCTGGCTATGACGTCTTGATGGTGCAGTGACTGCCGTCACCTGCCCGGCCTCGACGGGCGCCATCGCGATCCGTAGGATGACGGCCTGCGCGGCTCAGTGGCCCGACCCCGTGGTGCAGCCGATGCGATAGCCCAACTGAAATGGACAGCTACGGCAGGAGAGCTGCGCGTGCTCGCCAACATCACGCTGCTGCTGCTTGTGGTCGGCGCCTACAACGTGATCACCGGCTTCACGGTCACCGTCACCGGCGCCCGCCGCGATCTGGGCATGGTGCGGTAGCGTAGGGGCCCGCCGCACCAAACAGCGGATCTTCCGCACGCCGTGCGCTCACGCCTCTGGTTCCGAGCCCGTCCCGCAAGTTACGAGGATACAGTCGCAATTCCGGCAGCTGACCACCCAATCGCGGTCAGTCGGCGTTCTGCGGGTCATGACCCTGGCTGTGTAAAAACGCCGGAAACGGCGCACTCCGAGCAACAATAGGATTGGAAATGCGGTAAGTGTGGATCTTTGATGCGTCAGGGTGGCGCATTTCGAACCATTGTTGCGTCCGGAAGATCGCCTCAAGGGTTTTCACACAGCCAAGACCCGATGCGGACAGTCGCATCTCCGCGAGCGGTAGCCGGTTTTAGCCAAAGGCGGAACCGTGGCATTCCACGTACCGCGTCAGAAACGGAAAGGAGAACTGACATTGGTGAGACCTTGGGCTACTTCCCTTTGCCCGATAGACCCGTGGGTTAGAGTCCGGCGGCAAGTACTGCTACTGGACCAAAAAGTGTAACCAGCATCGCATGCAGACAGTTTCTCTGGGAATTCCTAGGATCCTGTAGCCCGATGTTCGGCGCTCGGCGGACGGCCAAAGGTCGCGCGAAAGTCGCGGCTGAAATGCGCGGCGCTTGTGTAGCCCGTCGCGTGGGCGGCCTCCGCGACGCTTGCGCCCTGGTCGCTGAGCAAGCTCCGAGCGCGGAGCAGCCTGCGCCGCTTCAGATACTGGAGCGGCGAGACGCCGAAGGCTTCGCGAAAGCGCCGGTAGAAGGTCGCGGGGCTCATGCCGGTCTCTGCCGCCATCTGCTCGACACTCCGATCGCGGCAGGGATCCCGATCGAGACGGCGCAACAGCGCGGCGATGCGCGCCTCCGGCCGATCCGGCCGCGTCTGCGCCATCAGCACCCGGCCGTGACGATCCTGAAGCGCATGGAAGAAGACCTCGCGCAATGTGGCCGGAGCCAGAAGCTGCGCCTGCGCGTGATCGCAGAGCTGCGTCGCCAGGCGCGAAACGGCGTCCAGCATGACCGGCGAAAGCGGCAACGGCTCTACGCCGAGCGTAACCGGCGTCGCGCACGACGCAGAGTCTGTTTCGGCGAGACCGGCAGCGAGTTCCCGCAGCATCGCCTGCTCAGCGTGCAGAAAGATCCCGACCATCGGTTCATCCGGCGTGGCTTCCGTTTCGCAATCGAAGCAGACCGGCAGCCCTACAGCGAGATAGGAACCTGCGCCGTAGACGAATGTCGCGCCATTGAGAAAGCCAGTCTTTCGCCCGGAGACGATGACGGCGATCCCCGGATCGTAATAGAGCGGGACGCGCGGTATCGGATGGTCCGACCAGAAGACCTGTGCCCCCGGCAGCCGTGTTGCCGAGAAACCCGGCTGCGTGGTTCCGGCCTCGTGGCGAAGGCGGCGCAGCCGCTCTTTGAGACAGTCGTTCATGCATCCCAATCCGGTCACCGTGAGAGGAATGTCAAGCGCTGCGGCGCTTCTGAGCCTTGATCATCGTGAACATGAGAGGATCCGTCATAGCTTTGACAGGAACCGTCATTCCGGCCGCGCCTTGTGCCGATTAGCTTCGTGGTCGTCCGCAGCGAGAGGAGAGACGGATGACCGCCGAGCAGACGATCCCCGAGGACAAGCTGGCCGTCGTAAAGTACCTGGCGCATTTTGCCGTCAAGCCGATGTTCCGCACGCCTGTCCACAAGACGCCGGCGGACCACGGCATCGACGTATGGGAGGACGTGTTTTTCCCCTCCGCGGACGGCACGCCGCTGGAGGGATGGTACGTGCCCGCGGTCGGCGGCGAGAGCGACCGGCTGATCATCATGAATCACCCGATGCCGATGAGCCGCTCGGGTTTCACAGGCCACTGGGGCGAGCCATGGAGCGCGGTCGACGCCATCGAGATCGACTTCGTCGCCCATATCGCCCGCCTCGCGCGAGCCGGCTACAACGTGCTGGCCTATGACCTGCGCAACCACGGCGCCTCGGGCGCGGCCAATGGCGGGGTCTGCGGCATTGGCCGCTACGAGTGGCGTGACTGTATCGGCGCGAAAGCCTATGTCGACGCGCATCCCAAGCTCTCGGGCATGACGCTCGGCCTCTACAGCCAGTGCACCGGCGGCAACGCACAGTACGAGGCGCTCTCGCGCCATCCCGAGATGTTCGAGAATGTCCGCTGCATGCTGAGCCCGCTGGTGGTGTCCATGTCCGCGCTGATGGGCCAGTTCGCCAGCCTCCAGGGCGTTGGCGAGCACATGGATGCGATGGATGCGGAGCAAAAAAAGCTCGGGGGTTTCACCAATGCCGAGATGACGCCGCACCTCTTCGCCGCCGATGTGAAGATGCCGACTTTCATCGTTCAGGTGAAGGACGACCTCTGGACGACACCTGCCGACGGCCAGAAGACCTTCGACCTTCTCGGCGCCAAAGAGAAGGAGCTGTTCTGGATCGAAGGCACCAGCCGGCGCTTCGACGGCTACAACTACTTCGGCAAGAACCCCGAGCGCATGATCGCGTGGTTCAACATGCACATGGGTTGAGGGGCGGCTTAGACCGATGCGGAAGGCCTTCATCATCAACGCGCATCACCACTATGACTTCTCGACAGGGTTGCTGAACGCCGAGATTGTCCGGCGCATCACGAGCCAGCTGGAGCAGAAGGACCATGAGGTCCGCTCGACGGCCACGGATGCTAACTGGGGTGGTGGCGGCGGAGCTGGAAGAGCACCAATAGGCCAATGTGTTCATCGCCTAGTCGCCGGTGAACGGGATGGGCGTGCCCTTGCCCATGAAGAAGGATATAGACGAGATCTACGCCGCCGGGATGTCCGGCGCGCTCTGCCATCGCGACGGCCGTACGTCCGAGGTGCCGAAGGACGGCTACGGCTCGGGCGGCACGAAGTATATGCTTTTGCTGACGTTCAACGCGCCGAAGGAGGTGTTCGACGACCTCTCCCAGTGTCCGTTTCTGGGCAAGGGCGTCGACAAACTGTGGTTTCCCATGCACATGAGCCTCCGGTTCTTCGCTATGGAGGCTCGGCGATGCCTTGATGCCCGCCATGCCGGGACATGGCCGGTCTTGGGGCAGCGAGGCGGGGTGGGGTCAGACGGCGGTCAGCGAGTCCACGGCCTCTTTCAGGATCTCCGCGCTTCGTCGCAGCGCAGCATGCTCGCCGTCGTTCAGTTCCGGCTGCATGTCCTGCAGGATGCCTGCGCGGCCGACGATGCGGGGCAGCGACAAGGCAACGTCGCGCACGCCCTCCACCTCGTCATTGATCGTCGAGACGGTGATCACCGAGCGGTCGTCGGCCAGGATCGCCTGGGCGATACGGGCAATGCCGGCGCCGATGCCGTAATAGGTGGCGCCTTTGCCGTCGATGATGTGATAGGCGGCGCGGCGCACCGCGTCGTCGATCCGGGCCATGACGGCGTCGGTCAGCGGCATGCGCACCTGGGCGGCGAAGGCGCGCACGGACATGGCCCCGGCGCGCGCGCCGGACCAGTGAAGCACTTCACTGTCCCCGTGTTCGCCCAGCACATAGGCGTGCACCGATCGTGGCGAGATGCCCAGCTGTTCAGCCAGAAGCGCCCGGAAGCGCGCCGTGTCCAGCACCGTGCCGGAGCCGATAACGCGCGCCCGCGGCAGGCGCGACACCTTCAGCGCCACCTGGGTCATGACGTCGACCGGGTTGGTGGCGATCAACAGGATCGCCTCAGGCGCCACGGCCAGCACCCGCGGGATGATGTCCTGGAAGACTTCTGCGTTGCGGTCCAAGAGTTGGATGCGCGTTTCGCCGGGGCGCTGGCCGACACCGGCGCACAAGACAACGATGCCGGCGCCGGCTAGATCGTCGTACCCGCCGGCCCGCACCTGGATGGGAAACGCGAAGGGCGTCGCGTGCACGATGTCCTGCGCCTGGGCGCGGGCCAGCGCCTCGTTGCGGTCGGTCAGCACGATCTCGCTGCCGACGCCCCGCAGTACCAGCGCATAAGCCGCCGTGCTGCCGACGAAGCCGGCCCCGACGATCCCGATCTTCATTCCGCCTCCCGCCCGAAAACCGACCCGTTGCGCTATACGAGCGGCGTGATCTTCCAGATCTGATCGGCGTACTCCCGGATCGTCCGGTCGCTGGAGAAGACGCCGATGCGCGCCACGTTCAGGATGGCCCGGCGCACCCAGTCGCCACCGTCGTAATAGTCCGCCACGGCGCGGTCCTTGGTGGTGACATAGGTGTTGAAGTCCGCCAGGCACATATACGGATCGCCGCCATGGGTCAGCGCATCGGCGATAGGCGCGTACATGCTGCCCTGGCGCGGGCAGAAGCGGTCGGACCAGAGCGCGTTGACGATGCGCTTGATGCGCCAGTCCATGTGGTAGGCGCCCCAGGGGTTGTGTGCGCCGGCGCGCATCTCCGCCACCTCGTCGGAGGTCAGGCCGAAGATGTAGATGTTCTCCGGACCCACAGCCTCGCGGATCTCGATATTGGCGCCGTCCAGCGTGCCGATCGTCATGGCGCCGTTGAGCGCGAACTTCATGTTGCCGGTGCCGGAGGCCTCGAAGCCGGCCGTGGAGATCTGCTCGCTGAGATCGGCGGCCGGGATCATCACCTCGGCCAGCGACACCTTGTAGTCGGGCACGAAGGCGGCGCGCAGGCGGCCGTCCACTTTCGGGTCAGCGTTGACGATCGCCGCCACGTCGTTGATCAGCTTTATGATCAGCTTGGCCATGTAATAGCCGGGGGCAGACTTGCCGGCGAACAGCCAAGTGTGCGGCTGCACATCCTCACCGTCTTCAACGATCCTCAGATAGGCGTCGATCAGCGACAGCGCGTTCAATAGCTGGCGCTTGTATTCGTGGATGCGCTTGGCCTGGACGTCGAACAGAACGGCCGGATCGATGGTGACGGAACAGCGTTGCTGCACAAGGTCGGCCAGCGCGGCCTTGTTGGCCTGCTTTGCGTCGATGAAGCGATGCCGGAAGTCGGGGTCGTCGGCCAGCGGCTCCAGCTCGCGCAGCCGTTCCAGATCGGTAATCCAGGCGGAGCCGATGCGGTCCGTGATCAGGGCGGCAAGCTGCGGGTTGGACTTCAGCAGCCAGCGGCGCTGGGTAATGCCGTTGGTTTTGTTGTTGAAGCGTTTGGGGAACAGCTTGAAATAGTCAGCGGCAAAGGTCTTCTGCTGCAGCTCCGAATGCAGCTTCGCCACGCCGTTGACGGAGTGCGAGCCCAGCATGGCGAGGTTGGCCATGCGCACCTGCTTGGGCATGCCCTCTTCGATCAGCGAGGTGCGGGATAGCAGGTCCGGCCGGTCGGGGAAGCGCAGCTTCAGGTCTTCCATGAAGCGGTGATTGATCTCATAGATGATCTGCAGATGCCGCGGGATCACCCGTTCCATCAGATCGACCGACCACTTCTCCAGCGCCTCCGGCAGCAGCGTATGGTTGGTGTAGGCGAGCGTCGCCTGCGTGATCTCCCAGGCTTCGTCCCAGGTCAGGCTGTAGACGTCTAAGAGCACGCGCATCAGCTCCGCCACGGTCAGCGCCGGATGCGTGTCGTTCAGCTGGATGGCCGTCTTGTCGGCCAGGTTGGACACCGTTTCGTACTGCTTGAGATGCCGGCGCAGAATGTCCTGAATGGCGCAGGACACCAGGAAGTACTCCTGGATCAGCCGCAGTTCCTTGCCCGCCTCTACGGTGTCTTCCGGATAGAGCACCTTGGACACAGTCTCGGTCGACACGCGCTGTTCGACCGCGTGCACATAGTCGCCGGCGTTGAAGATGGCCATGTCGAAGTCGTCCTGCGCCTTGGCTTCGAACAGACGCAACCGATTGACCGTCTTGCCGCCATAGCCGACCACCGGCATGTCGTAGGGCACGCCCAGCAGCCAGTTGCAGTCGACCCAATAGGGCCGCCGATCGCCATTGTGGCCGTCCATATAGTCGACGCGGCCGTAGAGCAGGACGGGGATGGCCTGGTCGGACCGGCGGATCAGCCATGGGCTGTCGGCGTGCATCCAGCGGTCCGGAACCTCCACCTGCAGGCCGTTCTGGATCACCTGCCGGAACAGCCCGAACTCATAGTTGATGCCGTAGCCATGACCCGGCAGGCCCAGCGTGGCCAGGGAGTCCAGAAAGCACGCCGCCAGCCGGCCCAGGCCGCCATTGCCCAACGACGGGTCGGTTTCGTCCGAATAGAGCTGATCCAGCTCGTACCCGTAATGCTGGGCGGCGTTCCTGCACACCTCGTGGAGCCCGAGATTGGTGATGGTGTTATCCAGCATCCGGCCCAGCAGGTATTCGATCGAGAAATAGAACGCCTGCTTGCCGCCAGAGGCAGTCTGGCGGTCGTCGGTGGCCACCATCGCGTCGACCACTTGGCGGCGCAGAGTCATCGCCATGGCGCGGCGGACATCGGCGCGCGAAACCTCGTCGTCCCTGCGGCCCAGCGTATAGCGCAGGGCATCTTCGATACCGGCAATCAGCGCCGCTTCGTCCATCGCCTGCCCCTGGATATCTGCCGTGTCCATAGTCCCGACCCGCTTTCGTTCGTCTCGTCGACCGTCACGCCCGTGTCCGGCGAGGGGAAGACTAGCCCTTCGCTTGCGAAGCATGCCATCGACCAGATCAATAGCCCCGTGAATTTCCCGCGACAGGTGTTCGGGCGCGATCCGGGATCGCCAGCCTTCCTACCCATCGGCCGAAGGGGGCGCGGCTGCGAATGGGTCGCTTTGGCGATGGTGATCGGCGCATGTGCCGTCGACGGCATCTGCGTGAAGCCGCATCCCTTTGCTGCCGGCGTCCCGAAAAACCCCGGTGGTCCCTCCGCGGGCCGTTTCTCTGCGAACGATGGCGACGGTCGATGCGGTCTCTGCTGCTTTCCGTCACAGCGCTGATTTCCAGCCTGTTCCTGCTGTTGGCGGGTAACAGCCTGCAATTCGTCGTCCTGGGCCTGCGGGCGGATGCCGAAGGCTTCGCGCTGACCACCATCGGGGCGATGACCGCCGGGTACTATGTCGGCTATGCCGTCGGGTCGCTGCGGGCCCCGGCCGTGGTGGCGGCGATCGGGCATATCCGCACCTTCGCCGCCCTCAGCTCCGTCATCTCCGCCGTGGTGCTAGCCCACGCCCTATGGGTGGACCCGGTGTTCTGGGTCGGCCTGCGGGTCATCACCGGCCTGTGCTTCGCCGGCCTCGCCACCGTCGTGGAAAGCTGGCTGAACGCCCGCGCCACGCGGGAGGTGCGCGGCCGGTTGCTGGCGATCGCCAGCATCGCTGCGATCTCAGGCTATGCCGTGGGGCCGCTGTTCACCGCGCTGGGGTCGGTCGACGGCTACCTCTTGTTCGTGATCGCCTCGATCCTGATGTCGGTGGCGCTGGTGCCAGTCACGGTCACGCGCGCGCCGGTGCCGCTGCAGCCGGGCGACGGGCGGCCGCGGGCGGACTATTCGCTGCGCCGCCTGTTCCGCGAGACGCCGCTGGGGCTGGTCGGGTGCATGGCCATCGGCGCCGTGCAGGGGTCGATTCTCGGCCTGGGCGCGGTGTTCGGCGGCCGCATCGGCCTGACCGACACGCAGGCGTCGCTGTTCGTCACAGGCGTGCTGGTGATGGGCATGGCCGCGCAGTATCCGCTCGGCTGGCTGTCCGACCGGTTCGACCGCCGGGCGGTCGTGGCCGGGGCAACGCTCACTTTGGGCGCGGGCGCTGCCTTGGTGGTGGTGCTGTTCACGCTGGTGGGGCCGGTGCTGCCGGTAATCGTGCTGGCCGCGACGGTCGCCGGCGTGGCGGCCATGCCGCTCTATCCGATCGTGATCGCCCATGTGAACGATCGTCTGCCGGAAAGCTCCATTGTGCCGGCGGCCGCGACGCTGATTTTAAGCTTCTCCATCGGATCGGCGCTGGTCGGCCCGGTTGCGTCGGCGGCGATGGACCATGCCGGGCCGCAGGCCCTCTACGGCGTAATGGCCGTCATTCTGGTCGGGCTCGGCCTTTTCACCGTCTACCGCATGGCGCGCCGTGAAGCGCCCATGGCCGTGACGGATGACGAAGCCGCCGTGGTGGCGGCGACGCCCGCGCTGCTGCCCATGGATCTCGTCGAAACGGAACAGCAGCTCGCCTTCGAATTCAACGAGGAACAGCCGGCCACCGGCCTGCCTTGAGGTCAGGCGGCCGCCACGCAGGTCTGCTGTTGGGTGCCCAGGCCATCGACCCCCAGGCGCACGACATCGCCGGCCTTCAGATAGACCGGCGGCTTCTGCCCGAGGCCGACGCCCGGCGGCGTGCCCGTTGAGATGACGTCGCCCGGTTGCAGACTCATGAACCGGCTGAGGAAGCTGACCAGATGGGCGACGCCGAAGACCATGGTCTCGGTGTTGCCGTCCTGATACCGGTGGCCGTTCACCTCTAGCCACAGGTGCAGCGTCTGCGGGTCCACCACCTCGTCCGCCGTCACCAGCCAGGGGCCGATCGGGCCGAAGGTGTCCGCGCTCTTGCCCTTCACCCATTGGCCGGTGCCCTCGATCTGGAAAGCCCGCTCGCTCACGTCGTGACTGACGCAATATCCGGCGACATGGTCCATGGCCTGCTCGGCGGATACATATTTGGCCGGCTTGCCGATGACGACGCCCAGCTCAACCTCCCAGTCCGTCTTGGTGGAGCCGCGCGGGATCTCCAGATCGTCGTATGGGCCGGAAATCGCGCTGGTCGCTTTCATGAACAGCACCGGTTCCGCAGGGACTGCCAAGCCGGATTCAGCCGCATGGTCGGAATAGTTCAGGCCGATGCACATGAACTTGCCAACCCGGCCGACGCACGGGCCGATGCGCTGCGTCCCCTCGACCAGCGGCAAGGCATCGGGATCCAGAGCCGCCAACCGGCCCAGCCCGTCCGGCAGCAGCACGTCGCCCGCGATGTCGTCGGCCACCCCTGACAGATCGCGGATCCGCCCACCGGTATCCAGCAGTCCCGGCTTCTCCGCCCCTTTCGGTCCATAGCGCAGCAGTTTCATAAGCAATATCCTCCCCGATCGGATTGGGTGCGCGTCAGGTGGTCCAGCCGCCGTCGATGACGTGAATGGCGCCGGTGGTGAAAGCGGACTCGTCGGATGCCAGATAGACCGCCAGAGCCGCGATCTCTTCCGGCCGACCGACCCGTCCCATGGGCTGGCGGGCGATGAAGGCGGCCAGAGCGGCGTCCGGGTTGTCTGCGGCGCGGACGCGGCCCTCCCAAGAGGGTGAGTGCACGGTGCCGGGACAAATGGCATTGCAGCGGATACCGTGGCCCGTGAAGTCGGCGGCGATCGCCTTGGTCATTCCGATCACGGCGGCCTTCGCCGCCCCATAGACGAAGCGGTTGGGCGCACCGATCACGCTGCTGGCCACCGAAGAGACGTTGATGATGCTGCCGCCGCCCGCATCCAGCATGGCGGGGAGAAAGGCCCGGATCGTCCAGTACATGGACCGGACATTGACGTCGAACGACGCATCCCAGTCGGCATCCGTGCAGTCGAGGATCGTGCCCGTATGGACGATGCCGGCGCAGTTGAACAGCACCTCCGCCGGGCCAACTTCGCGCGCCAGCGTCGCGATGGCCGATGCGTCGGTCACATCCAGGCGCCGGGTTTCGATGCCGGGCACATGGGCTGCCAGTGCGGCCAGCGCCGTCTCGTCAATGTCCGTGGCCCAGACCGTCGCCCCTTCGCGGGCGAACGCCTCGGCCGTTGCCTTGCCGATCCCGGCGCCTGCGGCGGTCAGCACCGTCACTTTGCCGGTCAGTCGCCCGGTCATGGGACAGCCTCTCCGATCGGGTTTTCACTGGACAGTGACATAGCCGCTGATCCAGTCCGACGCGAGGAAAAGGTACACGACGCAGTCTGCTTTCCGTTGCGCGGGCAGTCGGCATCGCGGTCGGTGTCAGGGTGGGGTGATTTCCGAGTAATCAATCGATGGTCGAGGCTGGCGTGTTGTAGATCTCCATGACGAGATGGGGCTATCAATGGATAAGAATGTCGAGAAAACCGTTCTGATCCATGCTTCCTGTGGTACAATCAAAAAATAAAATTCCTTTCTCGCTCACCTATTTGGCAGAGCAAACTATTTTGTCTCAAAATATTCAGGCAATTACTAACGAACTGACAATCTGTCGCATCTTTTTTATGGAATAATCGCCTCCTTTGGTTGTTTTCTTAGCGGAGAAGACTGTCGCCACGGGGCGGAGCAGTCCTATGGCTCGAGCACTCAGGCAGGGTAACGCGATGGCACATCATTCGACGGCACGACCGGTCGCCGATCTTGGTCATGCAGACCTTTCGTTCTCTCTTCTTCAACTGGCGATCGCCCAGCGCGTTGCCAGTGATCTCGTTCTTCGTCCCGCCGAACCGGCGGATGCCGACACACTGGTGGACCTCTGGCACGACGGCTGGCATCGGACGCATGCGCCGCTGGCGCCGCCGGAGCTGGTGGAGCGCAGAACCTGGGAAGACTTCCAGTCCCGGATCGGCAGCCGCCTGCCGCAGGCCACGGTGGCGGAGGTCGACAAGACGATTGTCGGCTTCTGTTCCATCAAACAGAGCGAGATCGACCAGCTCTACGTTGCGCCCTTGGCCTGGGGCACCGGAACCGCTCAGGCCCTGCTGCAGGACGGCCTGGCCCGGTTGGCACGCAAAGGGGTAACCGTGGCGTCGCTGATCTGCGCCATAGGCAACTGGCGCGCCGCCCGCTTCTACGAAAAGATGGGCTGGGTTAATGCGGGCGTCGTCACGCTGATGACCGAGACGGCGAGCGGCCCGCTGCAGGTGAACGGGTGGCGCATGGAACGGTCGCTTGCCACGCCGGCCGAACAGCGGCGCGAAGACGCTTATGCCGTGCTGATCCATGTGGCATCGCCGCGACGTCATTTCTTCAACCCGGCGAAGATGGCGTGACCGGCATGCATCCAGTAGACATCCACATCTCGGAATCCTGACGCCTCTAACCAGAGCAACTGCTCGAAGATCGTCGACGGTCTGTCGACCGGGTCCGGCTGGGGCTGTTCGTAGAAGTTCCAGCCGGTATCACGGAAATAGGCATGGGCGCCGGGTGTGCCCAGGTCCTGTTCGCGCTCGCGTACCGCCTGGTCCCAGAGATCAGCCGCGATGTGCCAGCCGGCCGCCGTCGCCGGTTTCACTAGATCGGCGACAACGAAGACACCGCCGGGCAGGAGCGTGCGACCGACAGTTTCGAACAGCGCCTGCTTGCCAGGTCCGTCGAGGTGATGGATCGCCAGCGACGAGACGCACGCCGCGGCTCGCAGCCCCTCGGCCCAAGAGGGATCCTCAAGGGCGAAGGTGGCGATTTCGGCGCGGCCGGCGTGGCGGGTCAGCGATTGCGCGCTCTCGGCCCGCATTGCCTCCGATCCGTCGAGGGCCAAGAAGCGTGCTGTCGGCAGGCGGTCGAGCAAGTGCGCCGCCAGCGTACCGTCGCCGCACGCCAGTTCCACCACCAGCGGCTGTGCTCCAAAGTCGCCGGCCGAAAGGCCATGGGCGAGGATTTCGGCCATGATATGCCGTTGGCGCTGCCGATCCGGCACAAGGCATTCGCCGAAGTCCTGGAAGTCGCGGCTGAGGTCCTCGGACCAGGTATCGGTGGTGCCGGGGTCGCCGTCGGTGAGGGGCAAGGACCTGCCTCCGGCTGGAATATGGAATGCGAACGGAGGCGAAGTCTATCATGGTTTGATCCCATCCACAGGACCATGATCCGCCGATCCACGAAGCATCCGTATGACGGAGGCAACGGCTGTTGGCCCCCGCATGTCCAAAACGGCGACGCGCTGTGTTCGCCGTCACGGCGCCCTTTGCCGTCGCTGGTCATGCTGACCGCAATGGCCGGCCACACGGCGCCGGCCGAACGGCAACAGGGCGAGGAACCGCGACGATGTTGAAGATGGCTGCCTCTCTGCTCGTCATCCTGGCAGCGTCGCTGATCTACCTGCAGGCGGCGCAGCCGGGCGGCCTCTGTGCGGCGATCGGTCATTCGCATCTGTGCGGCGACAAGGCCGGCGCTGCACAGGCTTTGGGGGTCGCTGCGGCCGATTGACGGGACGGTCCGCCGCGGCCACCAATGGGTTGCGGTCGGCGAGAGGGTTCCCGCACCGCAGGCCTTCACCGCTCGGGGCGATGGCGATGTTGGAGTTCGGGATTGCTCTCGGCGTCTTTCTGGCCGCCCATGTGGTGCCTTCGCGCCCCGCGGTGCGGCGGCGGCTTGTCGGGATTGCCGGCGAGGGGGCGTATCTGGCGGCCTATTCCGTCGTCTCGCTGACCCTTCTCGTCTGGGTGATCCATGCCGCCGTAACGGCCCCCTATATCGGCCTCTGGTATCCGCAGCCTTGGCACTTCGTCGTGTCCGTGGCGGTGATGCCGTTGGCATTGGTATTGCTGGTCGCGGGGCTGATGCAGCCCAATCCGCTGTCGGTGGCGATCGTACGCGGCCCGTTCAACGCGGACAGTCCGGGTATCGCGGCGGTCACCCGCCATCCCGTGCTGTGGGGATTTGCCCTCTGGGGCGGTGCTCACATCCTGCCGAATGGCGATGCGCCCTCGGTCATCCTGTTCGGTGGGCTGACGCTGTTCGCGCTGGTCGGCATCCCGATCCTCGACCGGCGGCGGCGACGCATGCTGGGCGAGAACCGTTGGGCGGAGATGGCGGCCGCGACCTCGGTTCTTCCGTTTGTGGCTCTTGTCGCCGGGCGGGCCCGCTTCCCACGCGACGCCCGCACCTGGGTGGGCGTGACCCTCGGCCTTGCCGTGTACGCCCTGCTGCTGATCGGCGGGCATTTCTGGCTGTTCGGAGTCGACCCGCTGGCGTTGCTCTAGACGCTGTCCGGTTCCCTCAATACCGCTTCACCTACAGGACGGCGAAGATGTGCCGGATCGTGTCGACCGCGTTTACAAAGTTGGCATGGTGCCCGCCATCCCGATCGGCCAGCACCACCTGTTGCGACATTGACTTAACAAATCTAGAGAATGTTCGTGATTTCCGTACGCAATACCAATCGCGTCATCGGCAAGATCTGTAGATCTCCACGTCAGAAATGCGCAACGAAAAGCACAATCGGGGCGCGCTGCCGATCGATCCTTGCCTTCGATGTGATTCAGCGAAATCACGCTGGACTGCGCCGCGGCCCTGCATAGACTGCTTCGATCGTTAACCGTAAGTCAGGGAGCGCGCAGGATGCCAAACAGCGTCGGTACAACCGTCGTGCGGCGGCTCGCGCCTATCCCGGCTTTTACGCAGCCGGAGTCTGCCCGTGACCGCGGCAACTCCTAAGGGATTTATCAGGATGGAATTCATCCGCGCCTTCACCCCGCTGCCGAACCGTTAGCTGCTCCGGCCCCGATCCCGGCCCGGAGCATCGTCCGGACAGCCTGAGATCGGAGCCAGATCATGACCGTCGCAGACGCCCATTTGGGCCTGCAGGGCGACGAGCCCGAACGAAAACAGACAATCACATTCACCGACGCCTTTGCGTTCGGCTGGCGTTACTGGCGCCGCCATCCATGGGCGATCGCATTCCTGCTGGTCTGCGCCACGGTCGGGCCGGTGCTGCTGGACGTGCTGGGGCCGCTGTTCACCGGCTACATGGTCGATGCGCTGACCGATGGCGAGGCGCGTGCCCTGGGCGAACCGCTGGTGTGGCTGGGGCTCTACCTGGTCACGGCGGGCATCTACGTCACACTGAAGCATGCCGGCGATTTCGTCTGGATCCGTCTGGCGGCCGACGTCATGCACCGGCTGACGCAGGACGGGTTCCGGCGGGTGCAGAGCTATTCTACCGACTGGCACGCCAACAACTTCGCCGGTTCGACCGTGCGGTCGCTGACCCGCGGCATGTGGGCGTTCGACCAGTTCGGCGACGTGCTCTACGTCAAC
>JANQQD010000325.1 GCA_028285185.1 Anaerolineae bacterium
CCTCGGCACTGGAGCGTCAGATCATCGCGGTGCAGTTGGAGGTCGCCACGGCATTGACGAGCCTGCAGAACAGCACGGCCACTTTTTCCGCCGGCGTTGAGGCGGAGCTGACCTCGATGCGGGCGACCCTCAGCCAGCTTGTCGCCGCCGGCACGACCACGCAGGCGCTGCTGCTGGCGGTGGGCCAACTGCGCGACACGATGGAGCGCGGCCAGGAGTATGCGGCCGCCCTCAGCACGGTCCAGTCGCTCGCCGCGAACGATCCGGACTTCACGCAGGAACTGACCCTGCTGGAAGAGCATGCCGGCGTTGGCATCCCCACCCGAAGGCAGCTGGAGGCAGAGTTCCTGCCCATGGCCGAGGCGGTGCGGCGGGCCGACGCCGTGCCCCCGGACGCCGACTGGCTGGAGCGGACCGGCGCCGCGATCGAAGGTCTTGTCTCGATCCGGCCCGTGGCAGGGGAAGTCAGTGGCGACAGCGTCCCTGCAATTCTGGCTCGCGCGGAGGGACGTCTCAGCCGCGGCGACCTGGCAGGCACGATCGAGGCCATGCAGGCCCTGAGCGGACCACCGGCGGAAGCCGCCTCGCAATGGCTCACATCGGCCAGGGCCCGCGTCGCGGCAGAAACGGCGTTGCAAGCGCTCACAGACCGCGCCGTCAGCCGCCTCACGGGTGTCGAGCCGGCGCTCCCGGCTGAGGAGCAGACGTCTGCACGGGGTGCGGATGAGGCGTCCGCCCCGCGCGACAGTGATAATGCCGATGCCACCCGGGAATCCGCGCCGGAAGGGACTGATGTGTCTCCCGATGCCGCGGGGCATGAAGCGGAGACATCGGAGACCGATGAGGCCGCAACGGATTCCGCCGGACCTGAGGCCGGCGAGGTTCCTGAAGGCGAGGCGGCGGACGCTGAACCGGAAGCACCCGAGGCCGGCGAGGCCGATGCTGGCAACGCCGAGACCGGCGAAGCCCAGCCCGGCGAAGCCGACACTGAGACGGAGACACCGTCTGTCGACGACGCTGAGGCGGAAGCGCCGGATGACGGCGGAACCGACACGCAGGACGAGACGGCAGGCTCCGAGGATACTGAGGCGGAGGAGACACCTTCTGTCGACGACACTGAGACGGAGACGCCGCCTGTTGACGACGCTGAGGCGGAAGCGCCGGATGACGGCGGAACCGACACGCAGGACGAGACGGCAGGCTCCGAGGATGACGCCGAGGAAGCTTCCCCCCCTGCGGAGGACGGCGAACAACCGACCGAGCCAACGACTGAAGACGCAGGTGACCCGTCATGAGAGCCACGCTTCTGCTTCTTCTCTACCTGGCCATCCTTGTTGCGTTCGCCGTCTGGCTGACGGACCGCCCGGGGACCGTGGAGATCGTCTGGCAAGGCTATGTGATCGAGTTCGAGTTCGGCATTCTGGTGCTGGGCGTCGGCTTACTGATGGCCGTGTCGGCCGTGAGCTATCGGCTTTGGCGCGCGCTGGTGCATGCGCCGGCCGGATTCCGCAAGAACCGGTCGGTGTCGCGGCGCGAGCGCGGGTATCAGGCGCTCACCGGCGGCATGGTCGCCATTGCCGCGGGCGATGCGGAGGCCGCCAAGCGTGCCGCACGCAAGGCCGACACCCTCTTGGAGGACACGGCCCTGCCCCTGCTGCTGTCGGCCCAAGCGGCCCAGCTTTCCGGCAACGATACGGAAGCCCATCGCCACTTCGAAGCCATGACCGAGCGCCCGGACCCGTTCACCGAATTCCTGGGTCTGCGCGGGCTGCTGACCGAAGCGATGCGCGCGGAGGACTGGCTGGGCGCCCACACGCTGGCGTCCCGCGCCCGCGCGCTGAGGCCCGAGACACCATGGCTCATTCGCACCTGCTTTGAGCTTGAAGTGCGGCTGCGCAAATGGGTCGAAGCACAGACCACGCTGGCTCAAGCTGTGCGCACCGATGTGATTCCCAAGACAGACGCCGGCTATTACGGGGCGGCCATCCGCGTGGAGCGCAGCCGCGAGGCCGAGGCGGCCGGCGATCTCGCCGTCGCCATCGAACTCGCCCGCGAAGCCCTGAAGCTGCAGCCTTCCATGATCCCTGCCGTGGCGCGCGAGGCGGCGCTCTTTGGCAGAGACGGCAAGGCCAGGCAAGGCGCGAAGCTGGTCGAGAGGGCATGGGCGACCAACCCTCACTCGGATCTTGCCGCCGTCTACCGCGGCCTTGGGCCGGAGGAGGAAGATCCCATCGCCCTGGTCAAGCGCATGGAGAAACTGCACAAGCTCAACCCCGATCACCCCGAAAGCCTGCTGGCCCTGGCCGAGGTGGAGCTGGAGGCTCAGCTCTGGGGTGCCGCGCGGTCACATCTGATGCGTGTGGAAGCAGGGTCGGAAGGGCGACCGGCGACGCGGCGGGTGTATCACCTGCTGGCGCGCCTGGAGGCTGCGGAGAACGACGATTCGGGCGCGGCCCGAGACTGGCTGCAGCGGGCGGCATCGGCGCCGGAGGATCCCGCCTGGGTCTGCGACGTCTGCGGAACCGTGTCGCCGATGTGGACTGCCCTTTGCGACAACTGCGGCAGCTTCGCCACGCTCAGATGGCGGACGCCAAGCCGAGCGGCGCATCTGCCCAATCCGGCAGCGCAGGCACTGTTGCCCGAAATGGCATAGCGGCCGGAGATCGAGGGCCGACACGTTCACCATGCCGGCACAGCCCTGGGTTCTTTTGGCGCTGTTCGCGACCTGCGCGCTGGCGGCAGGCGTCCTGACCTGGCTGGTGCTGCGCCTGCTGCACCGCCATGCGATTCTCGATCACCCCAACGCGCGCAGCAGCCACGACCGGCCTGTGCCGCGCGGGGGGGGATGGGGCGTCGTGCTCACGGTGCTGCCGGCTTGGGCCCTCATCGCGCTGGTGGCCGGAGAGGACAGGTTCATTCCCCTGATGGCCGGTGCGGTGCTGCTGATTGCCGTGTCGTGGCGCGATGACCTGGTCCATCTGCCGGCAGGGCTCCGGTTGGCGGCCCACGCCGTCGCGGTCTGCTTCGGTCTTTATGCATTGCCGGGCGATGCTGCCGTCTTTCAGGGTCTGCTGCCGATCTGGGCGGACCGGCTGGTGGCCGGCCTCTGCTGGATCTGGTTCATCAACCTGTTCAACTTCATGGACGGCATCGACGGGCTGAGCGGCGTAGAGGCCACGTCGATCGCCTTGGGGGTCGCAGCGGTGGCAGCCGTTGCCGGCTTTGGCGACCGGGTTTCTGCTCCTGCCGTGGCCATGGCAGGCGCTATCCTCGGCTTCATCATCTGGAACTGGCATCCGGCGCGCATCTTCCTGGGCGACGTCGGCAGTGTACCCGTAGGCTACCTTGCGGGCTGGCTGCTCTTGACCCTCGCGGCGGCCGGCGCCTGGGCCGCGGCCCTCTTGCTGCCAGCGTATTACTTGGCAGACGCAACGCTGACGCTGGCGCGCCGGCTGCTGCGCGGAGCCAAGGTCTGGGAAGCGCATCGCGAACACGCCTATCAGCGGGCCGTGCAGGCCGGGCGAAGCCACGCATCCGTCTCGCTGCTGGTCCTTGCCGTCAACGTCGTGCTGCTGGCACTGGCGGTTGCCGCGACGCTGCTGGGCGGCGGCGGTGCCGCCGTCCTCGTGCTGGTCGGGGCAGCCATCACGCTGGGCTTCCTGAAGCTTCTCTCGTTTCAAACCGTAACTGAGGCGTGAGGCATGCGCGTGCTCGTCACCGGACCGACCGGTTTCGTCGGCCGCGCCGCAATGGCGCGGCTCGGCCGGGACGGCCACGAGGTGATCCCGGGCGGACGACGGGACATCGGCAATCTGGGCCCCGACGCCAATATGGTGGACCGCTTGGCGGGGGTGGAGGCGATCGTCCATCTGGCGGCCAGGGCCCATGTCATGCGCGAGACGTATCCGGAGCCCAATGAGGACTATGACTGGGTCAACGCCGAAGGCACCTTCAAGCTGGCGGAAGATGCCACCGCCGCCGGTGTCAGGCGCTTTGTCTATCTGAGCACGGCGAAGGTCATGGGCCCTGTGGGCCGTGCCAAACCGTTCACCGAGACGGACGCGCCGGATCCTGCGGATGCCTATGCCGCATCGAAGCTGCGGGCGGAGCTGCATCTGGCGGAAGTCGCTTTCCTGACCGGCCTGGAGGTGGTGGTGCTGCGGGCGCCGCTGGTCTATGGCCCCGGCGTGAAGGGCAATTTCCTGTCCCTGATGCACCATGCTCTCAGTCGCCGGCCGCTGCCGCTGGCGAGTATCGCCAACCGGCGCAGCCTGATATCGCTCGACAATCTGACCGACGCGCTTGCCGTCGCCGTCACGCATCCCGCTGCGGCCGGGTTGACGGCGTTCGTCAGTGATGGAGAGGACGTATCGACCCCTGCCCTGATCCGCCGGATCGCCACAGCAGCCGGGCGAACGCCGAAGCTGGTGGCCTTGCCGCCATGGTTGTTGAGAGGTGGTGCGCGTCTGACCGGCAAAGGCGCGGTGGCAGACCGACTATTGGGGTCGTACGCCGTGTCGAATGCGAAATTCCGCTCGGCAACGGGATGGGATCCGCCACAAAGCCTCGATGGTGGGCTCGCAGAAACCGTCAGTTGGTTCCTCAGCACACAGGCCAATGACTGAAGTCGTCGACCTGTGACGGCCAATCCGCTATAGATCCTGCCAATGCATCTGGATTGATACCGTTGAGCTCTTACTTCCGCATCAGCCGGTCACGACTCGCCCTCATTCACGACACGCTGGTCGCCACCTTGGCGTTCTTCGTGGCGCTGGTGCTGAGTGGGGCGTACGAGCCGCTGCGCGCCGAGCCGGCGCGCCTCGCTTCCGCGGCAGCGCTGTTCGTGCTGACCTGCGTGGTGTCGTTCCGCACCTTCGGTCTCTACCGCGGCGTCTGGCGCTATGCGTCGATGCGGGATCTGCTCGCCATCGGGGCTGCCGTCACCGCGGCGATCCTGTTCTACCTGCCGATGATGGCCCTGGTGCAGCCGTTGCAAACGGTTCCGTGGGCCTTGCCGCATGTCGCCTGGTATGTGCTGGTCGTATTCCTCGGCGCGCCGCGTTTCGTCTATCGCGGCTGGAAGGACAGGCGCATGCGCGCCCCGGCTCAGGCCGCCCCGCACAGGGTCGAAAAGGTCCTGCTGGTCGGTGCCGGGGACGAGGCGGAGAGCTTCATCCGTGCCGTGGCCTCCGACCCCCGCCCCACCTATCGCATTGTCGGCCTGCTGGACGAGAAAGAGCATCGCGTGGGCCTCTTGATCCATGGTCTGCCCGTGTTGGGCGGGATTGACGACATGGAGACGGTCAGCGAACGGCTGGCGCGGCGTGGCAAACGGCCGGACCGGCTGATCCTGACCAAGGGCCGGGACCGCATTCACGGTGAGATGGTGCGCCGCCTGGTCAGCCGCGCCGAAAACCTGGGCCTGTCGGTGTCGCGCATGCCGCTGGAGCCTGGCGAAGTTCCGCGCGTCGGCCGTGGGCTGCTCAACCTCCGCCCGATCGAGATCGACGACCTGCTGGGTCGACCGCAGGCGGATTTCGATCGCACGGCCGTCGACTCACTGCTGCAAGGCCGCCGCGTTCTGGTGACCGGTGCCGGCGGGACCATCGGCTCTGAGCTGTGCCGTCAGATCGCGCAGCTCGAGCCCGCGCGGCTGGTGATGGTCGATCATTCGGAGTTCAACCTCTATTCGATCGATCTGGCGCTGCGCGAAAGCCATCCCGGGCTCGATACGGTCGGCGCCATCCAGGACGTGCGCGACCGCGACTCCCTGTTCCGGCTGTTCGAAACGGAACGACCTGAACTGGTGTTCCATGCCGCAGCGCTGAAGCACGTTCCGATCGTCGAGACCAACCCGTGCCAGGGCGTGCAGACCAACGTGATCGGCTCGCGCAATGTCGCCGATGCATGCCTGACGGCCGAAGTCCAGGCCATGGTGCTGATCTCCACCGACAAGGCGGTCAATCCCTCCAACGTGATGGGCGCGACGAAGCGCATTGCTGAGCGCTATTGCCAGGCCTTGGATGTGGCGACGCCCCAAGGCGGCGTGGCGGCAGCGGCGCGGCGCACCCGCTACATGACGGTACGCTTCGGCAACGTGCTCGGGTCGACCGGGTCCGTGGTCCCGCTGTTCCAGCGGCAGATTGCCCGCGGCGGCCCGGTGACGGTCACGCATCCGGATGTCGAACGCTATTTCATGACGGTGCCCGAGGCGGTGGAGCTCGTGCTACAGGCCTCCGCCCATGGTGGCAGCAGCGAGGCGCAGCGCGGCAAGATCATGGTGCTGGACATGGGCCGGCCGGTGCGCATCGTCGATCTCGCCACGCAGATGATCAAGCTGAACGGGCTGGAGCCGGAACGGGATATCCGCATCGAGTTCACCGGCCTGCGTCCCGGCGAGAAGCTGACCGAGGAGCTGTTCAGCCAGGCCGAACCGTTGACCCCCAGCCCTGTGTCCGGCGTCATGATCGCCTCGCCGCGCCCGACGGACCGTATGATCCTGGCGCGCAGCCTGAGCGAACTGTCCGCTGCGGCCCAACGCGGCGATGACGAGCGTGTGCGCGATCTCATCCGTCACCTGGTTCCCGAATGGGCAACGGAGACGGAAGCGCTTCCCGATCGGCTCGGCCCGGACCTGCCGAGGGACGAAGCCGCGCCGGACCGGCCCTGATCGGGTTTTCGGCAGCCGCCGGCCCCTGAGCGGGCAACCGCCGGCAGCTCTCCCAGATAGCCCACAAGACATACGATGACGGTCGAACTGCTGGGGTACCGGTACAGCGTCTATTCGTGGGTGGCGCGCCTTGCCTTGCACGAGAAGGGCGTGGACTATACCTGGTCGGAAGTCGACCCCTTCTCCAGCGTTGTCCCCCAGCATTACACGGACCTGCACCCGTTCAACCGGGTGCCCACACTCGTGCATGACGGCTTCGCTGTATACGAGACGGGGGCAATCACACGGTATGTGGACGAGGCTTTTCCGGGCCCGCGCCTGCAGCCCGATGCGCCTCAGGCGCGGGCCAGGCAGAACCAGATCCTGTCGATCGTCGACAACTACGGCTACTGGCCATTGGTCCGGCAAGTCTTCTCCCATGGCGTCTTTCGGCCGCGTGTCGGGGATACCGTAGATCCGGCGGAACTGCGGGCCGGCCTCGAGACGTCCAAAACGGTCTTGTCGGCCGTGGACAGGCTTGCAGATGAGAGCGGGTTTCTGGTCGGCGACGGGCTGTCTCTGGCGGATGTCCACCTCTTTCCCATGGTCGCCTATTTCGCGATGGTGCCGGACGCCTCGACGATTCTGCGCCAGCGGGAGAAGCTGATGGGCTGGTACGATCACATGAGTGCCCGCGCGGCGGTCGCAGCGACGCGCCCCGGTCTGCCTGACAGCTCAGAAAGCTGACGCGACGGCACTGCCGGCGCCTCGGATGCCGGGTGCAAACGTTGACGGGCCAAGTAGCGAGACTATCTGTGCGAGGATCGCAAAGGACGACGATATCGAGAGGCGCCCATGACTTCCGGTTTCCCGCGTCTCCGGAGATTGGCGTCGACGGCGAAACCGTGGCATTCGATCCGGAGAAGATCGTAGCGATCCTCTAACCATCCCCCGCGGTCCGGGTCACCGGACCGCGCAATCCGCAACACTGGAGGCAGCATACCGATGACCGGCACGCTGAACGCCGTTCTGGACGCAGTCGACGGCGGACTGACTGACAGCCACAGCCGGCTGTTCGACCTGCTGCGCATTCCTAGCATCTCCACCGATCCCGACCATGACGGGGATTGCCGCCGGGCCGCGGACTGGCTGGCGGACATGTTGAGCGAACTGGGCTTCGAGGCCTCGGTGCGGCCGACCCAGGGCAAGCCGATGGTGCTGGCGCACTGGCCGGCGGCGAAGGCGGATGCCTCCGGACCATCCGTCCTGTTCTACGGCCACTACGATGTGCAGCCGCCCGACCCATTGGATCTGTGGGAATCGCCGCCGTTTGAGCCGACCCTGAGGGTAGTCGGCGAAGGTCGCGAACAGATCGTCGCCCGCGGTGCGGCCGACGACAAGGGTCAGCTGATGACCTTCCTTGAGGCCTGCCGCGCCTGGATCGGCCACACCGGGAGCCTGCCCGTACCGGTGACCATCCTCTTGGAAGGGGAAGAAGAAAGCGGCAGCAAGAGCCTGCCGGACTTCCTCGACAGCCATCGCGACGCGTTGCGGGCGGATGTGGCGCTGATCTGCGATACCATGTTGTGGCAGGACGGAACGCCGGCCATCACCGTCATGCTGCGTGGCATGGTGGCCGAAGAGGTGATCGTCGAGGCCCCCTCTCGCGATCTTCATTCGGGGATGTACGGTGGGGCGGCGCGCAACCCCAACCGCGTGCTAGCCCGCATCGTCGCCGATCTGCACGACGACGATGGTTCGATCGCCATTCCCGGGTTCTATGACGGCATCGTCGATCCGCCGCCCCGCCTGCGCTACCATTGGGCGGGTCTGCAGTTCGATCCGGAGGCGTTTCTGGGTGCTGTCGGCCTTTCGCTGCCGGCCGGCGAGGCAGACCGCCCGGTGCTGCAGCAGATCTGGTCGCGGCCGACCTGCGATGTCACTGGCCTGAACGGCGGTTACACCGGTGCCGGGTTCAAGACGGTGATCCCTTCCGAAGCCATGGCAAAGGTCTCGTTCCGCCTGGTCCCCGGTCAGGATCCGCAGCGCATCCGCGATGCGTTTCGCAACTTCGTTCGCCAGCGTCTGCCCGAAGACTGCACGGTGCGCTTCACCTCACACGGGCTGTCGCCGGGCATGGCGATCGACACAGGCAGCCGTTTCGTCACGATGGCAGAGGCGGCGCTGCGGGCGGAGTTCGGCCAGTCGCCTGCGCTGGTGGGGTCCGGCGGCTCGATCCCCATCGTGGAGGCCTTCAAGCGGACCCTCGGTATCGACAGCCTGCTGCTGGGCTTTGCCCGCGAGGACAGCTGCATGCACAGCCCTAACGAGATCTATGACACGGCCAGCTTCCGGCATGGGACGCGCACCTGGGCCCGTCTGTTGGGCACCCTGGGCGGAAACGGGGCCGGCTGACCGCACGGATCAGACCGGCTGCGGCGCCAAAAGACCGATCAGCACGCCCACGGTGACGATCGCGATCGCCGTCGACACCAGGATGGCGGTGGTGGTGCGGGCGACATAGGTGTCGTAGCTGCTGGACAGCAGATAGACGTTCACACCCGTCGGCATGGCCGCGCACACGGTGGCAACCGCCGACCATAGGGGGTCTATGCCGAAGACATAGCGGGTGGAGATCCAGACCAGCACGGGCAGCGCAATCAGCTTCAGCCCCACGGTAGCAAAGGCGTGCTTCAGGTTGCCGGCGATCTTGAAGGTCGTCATCGTGGCGCCCACGGCGAACAGCGCCGCCGGTGTTGCCGCCCCGCGCAGCATGTCGATGAAGGTCTCCACCGGCCCCCACAGACCCAGCCCGGCGGCCCGCCAGAACAATCCCGCCAGCATGCCGAGAATCACCGGATTGTGGGTCAGCGCCTTGGCCGCCGACCAGAGAATCTGGCCGACCTTGTCCCGCTGCCCGCGCGCCAGTTCGATCACCAGGGTCGGGAGGGTGATGAGGATCAGCGGGTGGAAGCTGATGATGAAGAGGGCCGCCACCAGCCCCTCTTCGCCGAAGGCCAGCAGGATAAGAGGCATGCCGAGCAGCACCAGATTGCCGAAGACGCCGCCCATGCCGAACAGGGCCGCCTGGTCCAACGGCAAGGCCATGGCCTTGCGCCCCACCGCAATAGCCGTGCAGAAGACGATGAAAACCGCGCTGAAATAGGCCGGGATGATCAGCGGGTCGACGGTGTCGGGCACCGTCAGCGTGCCCATCGCCCGGAACAACAGAGCCGGAATGGCCACCCAGAAGACGAAATTGTTGATGCCGCGAATGCCCTCATGCGTCAGCAGCGGCGTCTTGCCGACCACCCAGCCGCACAAGATCAGGCCGAACACCGGCAAGACGACATCGAGAACCGCCTGCATGGCATCGGCTCCAATTCACCACAGTTCGGGCCCAGGATGGCATGGGCGCGCGGGGGGTCGCGCAGCCGCAATCGGACTCACGTCATACAGGATGGGAACGGCAAGCGTGAAGCGGCGGACAGTCATTCTTGGAGCGATCATGGGCATCGGCGTCGCCGGTGCTGCCCTCTGGCAGCCGGCACCCCTGCAGGGGCTGATCAATACGGTCCGTGGCCGGCTGCGGAGCACGCGGACGGTCGATCAGGTGGTGGCGGAGTACGGCCCCGCCGTTCGGGCACGGATTGTGCCGGCGTTCCAGACGGCCGGCGTCGCGCATCCGCCACCGTCGCTGACGCTGATCGGCCTGAAGGCGGAACGCCGGCTTGAGGTCTGGGCACCCGACGCGTCCGGTCAGCCGACCAGGGTACTGCGCTACCCCGTCATGGCCGCCAGCGGCGAACCGGGGCCGAAGCTACGCGAGGGCGACAGACAGGTGCCCGAAGGGCTCTACCCGATCACCTTCTTGAACGCCAACAGCCGGTTCCACCTGTCGCTGCGCATCGGCTACCCCAGCGCGGAGGACCGCGAACACGCAGCAGCCGAGGGCCGCACAGATCTGGGCGGCAACATCATGATCCATGGCGCCGGCGGGTCCATCGGCTGCCTGGCGCTGACGAACGAGGCGATCGAAGAGGTGTTCGTGCTGGCCGCCGAGGTCGGCATCCAGTCCGTCCAGGTGATCCTGGCGCCGCACGACCTCCGCGGCCGCCCCGTTCCGCCGGTGCCCGACGGCGCGCCGGAGTGGATGGCCGACCGCTACCGCGACCTGCGTGCAGCCATGGCCGCGTACATCTCACCCGCGACGTCCTGAAGGGAACGGTTTTCGTCGCGTCGGGTCTTCAGACCTCCCCCGGATATGTGGAACAAGGAAGGTTTGACCACCGCGGATTCCGCAAATGGAAGCCCCGGCGTGAGTGATGTGCGGAAGGACGTTGGAGATGACCGAACCAAGAAAGGGCCTGTTGGAGCGGCTGGCCGAAGGCCCGGTGATCGTGGCCGAAGGGTATTTGTTCGAGCTTGAGCGGCGGGGCTATCTGCAGGCCGGGCCGTTCGTGCCGGAGGTGGTGCTTGAGCATCCCGAGGTGGTCACACGGCTGCACGAGGATTTCGTGCATGCCGGCAGTGAAGTCGTCGAGGCGTTCACCTACTACGCCCACCGCGAGAAGCTGCGGGTGATCGGGCGCGAGGACGACCTGGAGCGGATGAACCGGCAGGCGCTGCGCATCGCCAAGGATGTGGCGGATCGGCATGGCTGCCTGATGGCCGGCAATATCTGCAATACCAACGTCTACGAAGCCGGCGACCCGGCAACGCACAAGGCCGTCCGCGCCATGTTCGAGGAGCAGATTGGCTGGGCCGTTGAGGAAGGGGCTGATTTCCTGATCGCCGAGACCCTCGACTGGCAGGGTGAGGCAGAGCTGGCGCTGGAGGTGATGAAGGCGACCGGATTGCCCAGCGTCATCACCTTCTCCGTGCACCGGGACGAGGTCCTGTTCGACGGGGTCGACATCGTCGAGGCGTGCCGGCGCCTGGCGGATGCCGGCGCGGATGTCGTCGGCCTGAACTGCCAGCGCGGGCCGGAGACGCTGATGCCGGTGATCCGGCGCGTGCGCGAGGCCGTGTCGTGCCATGTCGCCGCCCTGCCCGTGCCCTACCGCACGACGGCAGCGGAACCGACCTTCCAGTCGCTGACGGACAGGGGCTGCGCCTGCATCCCCGACGACCGCCCGTTCCCGACGGCGCTCGACCCGTTCACCTGCAACCGCTACGAATGCGCCGAGTTCGCGCGCGCGTGCCTGGCGCTGGACGTGCGCTACATCGGCCTCTGCTGTGGGGCGGCACCGCACCACATCCGCGCGGTCGCAGAGGCGGTCGGCAAGACAGCACCCGGCAGCCGCTATGCCCCCGACATGTCCAAGCACGCGTTCTTCGGCACCGATGCGGCGATTCCGGAGCGCTACAAGGGCCGGCGCGCGGAGATCTGAGCCGCAGCAGGCCCGCGGCCCAGCGCTACTCGGCCGACGGTTGCGGCCGTCGGGCGCGGGCGATCTCTTGGCGGGCGACCAAAAGCGCGCCGAGCACGACGAGCGTGGCCGCACCAGCAAAGACCGGCTGCGGCCAGCCGCCGAACAGCAGTACATCGCTTGAAACGGCCCACAGCACGGTCACGTATTCGAACGGCGCCAGCGCGGATGCCGGTGCATAGCGGAAGCTGACCGTCATGGCGATGTGGGCGGCACCGCCGAACAGTCCGGCGCCCACCAGCAGCGCGGCCTCGCCCGCCGTCGGCAGAACCCAGCCGAAGGGTGCGGTGGCGAGGCCGGCCAGCGTGCACACCAGGGCGAAATAGAACGCGATCGCACCCGGCGATTCCGATTGGGCCAGGCGGCGAAGCTGCATCAGCGCACCGGCAGTCAGCAGCGCGGTGAGGACGCCCAGGCCAAGGCCGATCAAGCGCCCATCGCCGGCGCCCGGCGCCGCCACTTCGGGCACCAGCAGGATCGCGACGCCGGAAAGCCCCAACAGGACGCCTGCCCACCGCACCGGCGAGACGTGTTCCGCCAGCAGCGGCCCCGCCAGGATCACGACGAACAGCGGCGACAGGTAGGTCAGCAAGGTCGCTTCAGCGACCGGCAGAAATCCCAGCGTGGCAAAAGAGGCGAACATTGCCAGGCAGCCCAGCACACAGCGCACCAGATGCCCCATCGGCCGTTCGGTCGCCAAGCCCTGCGGCCATTCCCGGCACCACACCAGGAACAGGACGAGCGGCACCATGGCCACGGCACTGCGGAAGAAGACGATCTGCCCGACCGGCACATCCGCCGACAGGCCCTTCACGCAGCACGCCATCGCGACGAACAGCACGCCCGACAGGACCCTGAGGCCGATGCCGACGGGCACCGTGCCGCGGCTCTCGCCCGGAAGCCGCGATGCGCTCATGACGTGGCCGCGGCGTAGCGGTCGCGGAGGCTGTCCCCGATCAGGTTGAAGGCGAGCGCCGACAGCATGATCGGCACGCCGGGCAGGATCGCATAGTGCCAGGCGGACAGGATGTAGCTGCGCCCTTCCAGCAGGATCGTGCCCCATTCCGGGTTCGGGGGCTGGACGCCGAACCCCAGGAAACCGAGGCCGGAGATGGCAAGCACCGAGCGCGAGACATGCGCCGTCATCATCACGATCACCGCCCCGGTGCTGGCCGGCAGCAGGTGATGCCGCACGATGCGCAGCCATCCGACACCGTTGAGGCGCGCCAGCTGGACATGCTCCCGGTCCCGCGCCGCCAGCGTGATGCCGCGGACCAGACGCGCATACCGCATCCAGCCGACCACGCCCAGCGCCAGCAGCAGATGGCCACCGCCACCCCCTAGCACGCCGGCCACCGCCAGCGCCGCCACCATTTCCGGGAACGCGAAGAAGATATCGGTCAGCCGCATCACCGCATCGTCCAGCCACCCGCCGCAGGCGCCTGCGACGAGGCCGATCACGATGCCGACGGCGGCGGAAACCAGGACGACGGCGATCGCCATGCCGATCGAGACCTGCGCACCGGCAAGCGTGCGCGACAGGAGATCCCGGCCTAGATGGTCGCCGCCCATGGGATGGTCCCAGCTGGGCGGCGCCAACCGCAACCCGGCCAGGGGCTCAAGCGGATCGTAGGGCGCGATCACCGGCCCGATAGCGGCGATTACCAGTGCTACCGCAGCTACTGCCCAGGCTGCCACGGTGATCGGGTTCCCGAAGGTTCGCGCGCGTCCGCGGCCGTTCACCGGGGGCTCCGGCACCGGACGGTAGGGGCTTCCGATCGGCGTGACCGGGCCGCTGGTCATCGCATGCCCTCGCGCGTCCTCGGATCCAGCCACCAATAGAGCAGGTCCACCAGCAGGTTGAGCGTGACGAACACGATGGCGCTCAAGAGCACGATCGCCTGGATCACGGGATAGTCGCGCGCATCCACCGAATGCACGAACAGCTGGCCGATGCCGTTCCAGGCAAAGACGTATTCCACGGCCACGGCGCCTTCGAGCAGGAACCCGATCTCCAACGCAAAGATGGTGATCACCGGGATCAATGCGTTGCGCAACGCGTGCCGGCCGATCACGCTGCGTTCCGCGATGCCGCGCCCGCGCGTCGCCTGCAGGTGAGCCGCACTCAGGATGTCGATGACGGAGGCACGCAAAAGGCGGGCCGTGTAGACGGTGATGCCGGTGCCCAGCGTGACCGCCGGCAAGATCAGGTGCTCCCACCCGCCGCGGCCGAAGGCCGGCAGCCAGCCCAGTTGAACCGCGAACACGAAGATCAGCAGCACGCCGAGCCAGAAATTGGGCATCGCCGCCCCAAGCGAGGCCAGGGCCACGCATATCGAGTCGAACCAGGTTCCCCGATAGACGCCGGCCATCAGACCGAGCGGGATCGACAGTACGACGGCCACCGCAAGCGCTGCCGCCGCCAGCTGCAAAGTTCGGGCGAACCGCTCGGCCAGAAGCTCGCCGACCGGGCGACCATCCACGAGCGAGCGCCCGAGATCCAGGGCAAGGACATGGCGCGACCAACGCCAGAACTGGACCACGAAGGGCTGGTCCAGCCCTTCCGCCTCGCGGATCCGGTCCAGGGTCTCATGGTCCAGGGCCGCGTCCGAGCCGTAGCGCGCTTCGGCGATGGCCATGGCCGCGTCGCCCGGTGCCAGGGACAACAGGCAGAAGGTCAGGAAGGTGGCGCCGGCGAGCACGACCCCGGCGCCTAACACGCGCCTGACGGCAAAGGCGATCATCCCACGACCTTCGCAGCCACGTCGGATGGCGCGCGCATCAGCGCTGTTCGCCGTGCCTCGCGACTGTGGAAGCTTTCCACCAGCCGGCGCGCCTCGGGATGGTGCGGAGTGGTGAAGAACCGATCCACATCGCAAAGCTCCACGATGCGGCCCTTGTCGACAACGGCCACCTGCGTGCCCAGCCGGCGCACCAGACGCAGATCATGGCTGACCAACACCAGGGTTGCAGCGGTCTCTCGGTGGATCCGCTCCAGCAAATCCGCCACCTGCTTCTGTACGATGGCATCCAAAGCACTCAGCGGTTCATCAAGGAACAACAGCCTCGGTTCCGTTGTCAGGGCGCGTGCGAGGCACGCCCTCTGACACTGACCGACGGAGATCTGAGACGGTCTGCGGCTCAGGATCTCCGCTGGCAATCCCATGCGGCCGGCGAGATCGACGCAGCGGGCCCGCCATTCGGATGCGGGCATGCCGCGCGCGGCCAAGGGTTCCGCGATACCGTCCAGCACCGACATGTGCGGGTTGAGCGCCGCCACCGGATTCTGGAACACCG
This sequence comes from Anaerolineae bacterium, assembly GCA_028285185.1. Lineage (GTDB taxonomy): Bacteria > Pseudomonadota > Alphaproteobacteria > DSM-16000 > Inquilinaceae > JACKIG01. Next base: position 15,379 of record JANQQD010000325.1, read on the forward strand.
CCTGCGCGGCGCGCCGCAGCCGCCTGTGCGCCCGATCGAGCGGCCGCGTCACCGTCTGCCCGTCGAAGCTCAGTTTGCCCGAGGTGAAGCGGGAGAGCCCCAGCACCGCCTTGATCAGCGTCGATTTGCCGCCGCCGCTAGGGCCGACGATGCAGAGCACATCGCCACTGCGGATGGAAAACGTGGCGCCGTCGACGAGCATTGTCCGCCGCCGCCGCGCGTTGCGAACCGCCACGGAAAGGCCGCGCACCTCCAGCAGCGCATCGGATGCGCCGGCCGCGCTACCAGGCGGCGCTGGCGACAAGGCTGCGGGTGTAGTCATGGCTGGGCGACGACAGGACGGTGCGGGCGGGGCCGGAGTCCACGAGGCACCCTTGATGAAGCACGGCGATGCGGTGACAGACCTGCGCCGCCGTCGACAGATCATGGGTAATCAACAGCACAGCCAGATCGTGCCGTGCGACAAGGGCGGAGAGGTCTTCAAGCAGACGATCGGCGATCGGCAGGTCCAGCGCCGCCGTCGGTTCGTCGAGCACCAAGAGCCCGGGGGCCGGCCACGCCGCCATGGCGAACAGCACCCGCTGCAGCATGCCCCGGCTCCACTGGTGGGGGAACTGCCGATGGCGCCGTGCCGGCCGGTCGATCCCGACCCTGCCAAGCACGGTATCGATGGCTGCCTCCATGACCTTGCCGTTGCCGCCTGCAGTCCCGTTCGGCTGTGGGTCGCGCAGAGCGGGGCGATGGGTGTCGGCGAACTCCCGCAACTGGCTGCCGAGCGTGAAGACCGGATCGAGAGCGCCGATCGGGTCCTGCTGCACCAGCGCGATCTCGCGTCCGCGCAGGCGCCGCATCTCGCGTTGCGACACCCGCACCAGATCGCGGCCGCGGAAGCTCAGCCTACCGGACCGGATGGCCAACGGTGCCTCCAGCCGCATCAGGCAGCGGGCAATGGTGCTCTTGCCCGATCCGGACTCACCGACCAGACCCACGATCTCGCCCGCGCCCACGGACAGCGACACACGATTCAGGATCGGTGTCGCGCGCCCGTCGGGCGGCGCCACAGTCAGGCCTTCGATCTCCAGCATCGCAGGCGCCGGATCGGGCCCTTGGGCCTGGTCGGCGATGGACATGTCAGTGGGCGACCGACATGGTGTTGTTCACCAGATAGATGCCGGCCGGATGCAGCGAGAAACCCTGAACGTGGGTGTGCCATACGGCCAGCCGGTTCTTGTAGAAGGCAGCCGCGACGGGCAGCTCTTCATGGAGGATCTCCTGCATGCGGTCGAAGATCGGGGCGCGTTCGTCCGCATCGAAGGTGCTGATGCCGTGGTCCAGCAAGGTATCGAACTCTGCATTCGACCAGGCCCCGAAATTCTCCAGCGCGCCGGTGCGGAAGGTGAAATTGGGGAAGTAGGCGGGATTGCCGGTCGGGGCGGAATTGCTGCTGAACATCAGCATATCGGCGCGCCCTTCGCGGAAATCGTCGACGGCAACGGTCCAGTCGCGCAAAACCTGAAGATCGCTGTCGATACCATGCTCGCGAAGACGCGCGAGATAGAGCTCCGCCGCCGGCTGCATGGACGGACGGCCGACGTAGGATCGCACGACCAGACGGAACGGCTCTCCGTTCTGGTCCAACAGGCCGTCGCCGTCACTGTCTTCGATGCCGGCTTCGGCCAGGAGGGCGAGCGCGCCGGCGGGGTCATAGGGCGTCGGCTCCAGCGCCTGGTTGGCCCAGGGTGCAGTCGGCGGGAAGATGCCGACCCCAGGCGTGCCACCCAGGTCGTTCAGCACCGTTTCCACAATCTCTTCGCGCGGCATCATCAGGCTCAGCGCCTGACGGACGCGCAGATCGGCCAAGGGGCCCGTGTTGACCTGCAGGAAGAAGAACATCAAGCGCCCGGTGGACACCGCCTCCATGGCCAAGTCGTCGCGGCCCTCAACGCGATCGAGATCCGTATCCGGAAAGTTGGCCGCGATGTCGATGTCGCCCGCTTCCAGCGCCAGCATGACGGTCGCCGGGTCGGTGATCGTCAGCAATTCCAGCCGATCGACGGCAGCCGCACCGCCCCAATAGTCGTCGAAGCGGACGGACACGATGCTTTCGCCGGGCGTGACGGTGTCGAGCACGAACGGCCCCGTGCCGTAGAACCGGTCGGCTGTCGTTCCAGGAGAGAGGATAGCAAGGCCCGGATCGACGAGATCGTTCAGGAAGGCGGCGTTAGGCTCAGCGGTCTCGATCCGAACGGTCAACTCATCGACGACCTCAATGTCCTCGATCCCGATCAGCGAGGCGATCCGCTCGTTGTGAACCGGGCTTTCGGGGTCGATCACCCGGTTCAAGCTGAATTCCACGGCTTCGGCCGTCATCGGCATGCCATCATGGAACACCACGCCGTCCTTCAGCTCGATCTCCCACACCGTGGGCTCGACGGCAGTCGCACTCTCCGCCAGTCGCGGTTCGAGCTCCAGGTCCCGGTTCAGCCAGAACAGCGTTTCCGTGATGCCGGCATCGCTGGTGCGCCAGCCGTTCCACCCCGACGCCGGGTCAGGGTTCGGATGATCGAACCCAAAGGGAATGGCGATCCTGATAGTGGTCTCGTCAGCCAATGAGTGGCCGCTGACAGCGGCGACACAGAGCGAAGAGGCCAGGATGGCGGCCGTCCGTCGAAGAGTAGTGTGCATTGGAGGCTTTCCGGTGCTGCGGCTTTAGGACTCGGTGCCGGGTCGTGGGCAGGCTGCGATGCCGAGGGGTGAGGGTATATGTAACGTTATATCATTTCTTTTCTCGCATTGCCGTCAAGCCCTGGTTGACCGTGCCGACTGCCTCTCTGCCCAGCGTCCGAAGGACGCAAAGGAAGGGGACTAGTGTGACATCGCCGGCTGACGCAGCAGGCAGAACCACCCGTCCCACTGCGAGGCTCGCGCCTCCGCAGCACCGGTCGAACGCTGCTGTCTTTTGATTGTGCGAGCATGCGCACGCGCGCGACGGCGCGGACGCAAGGTCCAGACCTGTGTGCATGTCGTCATCCCCGGTTCACCCCGCCCGGTTGCGGATCCCATCGGTGACGACGGCAGGTCTCCTGGCTTGCGGGTCGTTGCGTTGGCCCCAGCCTTCCCGGTTTCCCAGTGGCATTCTCGGGGTACGCTCGCCGCTCACAGTTGCGGGGGCAGCCGCGGACTTGACTCCCGACTTGGGTCGGTCGCACCGCGTTCCCTTTTCATCCGAGGGTCTTAGGACCCCGGCGGAACCGTCGAGTACCAAGGTACATCGCACCAAGCGCTGCCGCCGTCAAGCGATGCCGCCTATGGCATCGGCTTGCGACGTCTGGACACGTTGTCGCTCTGGTCCGGTGATCCGACGGTTGCGGAGAGCGCAAGTCGCAAGCCCTCAGGATCGAGACCGGATCTGCATTGCCGATCGCTCGGGAGGACACCGCATCATGATCTCACCGCCTGCACCAGCGACCCCAAACCAGGTGGCAAGTCCCTGCGTCGGCCTCTGCCGGCTGGACGATCAGACGGGGTTTTGCCTTGGATGCGGTCGTACGGGCGGCGAAATCGCCGAATGGAGCAGGGCTCCGGAGGAACGGCGAAGGACGATCTGGCTTTCCCTGCCGCAGCGGTTTCAAGCACTGGGCATCTCGACCCGGCGGCTGCCTTGGACGGATGCCGAGGTTGCCGATTTCGTTGAGCACAGCATCCGGGACGCGTCGGGAACCTGGGTGATGGGCGTCTACGGCGCCATCGGCGAGTTCACGCGCGACGCCGACGAGGCGGTGTCAGTGACACGGACCTCCGATGTCGTGGAGGCCGTGACGGATCGTGCGGCACTTCGCCTGACCCTCGGGAACGGACTGCGCGCTCTTGAGGCCGAGGCGGAAACCGGGTTGCCCGCCGATCGCCGCATCGTGCTTGCCATTCTGAAAGAGAACCTGCACCTGCCCGTTGCGACAGTTTTCACATCGCTCGGTCCCGACACGCGGGCAATCCGTGCCGGCGACCGTTCGTCACGCCTGTATGATTTCGGCCTCGGGCGAGCCGCGGCACGCTTCTGTGTGCGCACCGCCGATGCATCGCTGGCGCCGGCCCTGGCGGCGGCTGTCGGGCAGCCATGGCCCGGCTATCTGGGCACCTTGGCGCGGGCGCTGATCGCGGCAGGCCCGACACGGGTTATCGAGACGGGATTGGGCCGAGTCGAGATCGACGCCCCGATCCCGCCGCCCGGAGGGTCTTCGCCACCCGGTCCGCACACGCATCTGCTGCCGGACCACCTCGCCCTGTACCGTGAGGCGCCGCCAGCGATCGGTATCCCCGCCGCCTATTCCGTCGGCGCAATCTTCTATCCCAACCGACGGTGACGACGGCGTCCAGGCTCAGGACGCATCGAAGCTGAACGGGACATAGTGGTAGAGCCAGGTTTCCGACAGCGTCTGTTCGCCGAGGCGCAGAAAACAGCGCAGGTCCACCGGCTCCGGCCCGTCGACGGCCAAGTCGAACACCGCGCGCCAGCGCGTGGTGTCGACGATCTGTACCGCATAGGCCTGGGTCACAGCACCACGGGACGCCGTGACGATCGGCAGCACGTCGAAGCTGCGCGGCAGCGTCTCCAGCGCGCCGCCGAGGAAATCAACGACGAACTTCTTCACGTTCTCCGGCCGAGGCTGGCCGGGTACGCCGCCACGCCCCAGACGGGTAGACACCACGCGGGCGACCGATTGCGGCGGATAAGGCTCTTCGGCGACCCAGTGCAGGCGGTAGGCGAAGGCCCAGTCGCTGCCCGCCGTCACCGGTGTCTCCGGCACCCAATAGGCGCCGATATTGTCGTGGATCTCGTCGTCGGTCGGAAGCTCCAGCAGGTGGACGGCGCCCGGCCCCCAGTCGTGCAGCGGCTCGACCCAGACCGAGGGGCGGCGGTCGTAGTAGACGCCGTCGTCTTCGTAGTTGGCGAAGGCGCGGTCGCGCTGCAGCAGGCCGAAACCGCGCGGATTGGCGTCCAGGAACGCGCTGGTGCGCGCCGCCGACGGGTTGTCCAGCGGCCGCCAAAGGCGCTCGCCCTCGCCCGTCCAGATCGCCAATCCGTCGCTGTCATGCACCTCCGGCCGCCAGTCCGTGGCCCGATGGCGGTTGTTCTCGCCATACCAGAACATGCTGGTGAGCGGTGCTATGCCGAGCTGCGTGATGTCGGTGCGGGCGAACAGCTCCGCCCGTACATCCATGGTGATAGTGCCGTTGTTGACGACGTCGAACCGGTAGGCCCCGGCGAGGCTGGGTCCGTCCAGCAACGCATGGATCGTGACCCCCGGTACGTTGGCAGCCGGCCGCTCCAGCCAGAACTTGATGAACTGCGGGAACTCCTCTTCGACCGGCAGGCCCGTGTTCACCGCAATGCCGCGCGCGGACAGGCCGTACTGGTCCAGCGGCCCAGCGCTGCGGAAATAGGAAGCCCCCAGAAACGACAGCCAGTCGCGGCCCAGATTGCCGCCGTCCATCAGCCGGAAGCCGGCAAAGCCGAGATCGTCCGACAGCACGCCGTCCAGCCCGGTGTCGCCGAAATCGAACAGGTCGCGCGAATAGAGGATCTGCTGCGCCTGTCCTGCTTCGACCACATGGATCTCCACCGGCTCCTCAAACCAGCGTCCGGGGTGGAAGAACTGCACCGGATAGGGAGCGGTATCTTCAGCCCATAGCGTTGCCGACGAACGGAAGCGGATCTGCTGATGGACGTCATAATCGATCGTCTCCAGGATCTCGCGCTGGCGGACGACCGGCGGCTGATGCGGGCTGGCGGCCCTTCCCCGCGCTTCGGCTCGGACGATGTCGAAATCGAACGGCGTGGCCGGGCCGAATCTGAGATCCTCCGCTCGTGTCGGCCTAGCGCGCGATCCCACGGCGCCGAAAAGGCCCGCCGCCGCGGCCGCCACCAGCAGGTGCCGTCGTGAGTAGCCGGTATTCATGATGAACTGCCCAAGTGCTTCGGGAAGATTTTGCACCAATTCTCACGCAGAAAATCTGGTGAATCCATGGCAATTCATCAATCCCTCGCAAAAGACACAACGAAACTCGAGTATGTTTCGCATATTTTCCTCAATATTGAAGTATATTCATCTTGAAAATCTTGGTTTGATCTGTGACTGCCGGATCTGCCGGCCGAAACCTTGATCGGACGACCGACCTTGCTGGCCGGCGGCATCAGGGCTAACTCATGAGTCCGAACAGTGGAGGAGGCGGTGATCAGGGCTCTTGCAGCTGCCGTGTCGATGCTCTGGCTGGGCGTCGCACAACCGGCGCTCGCCGTCGACCAGACGCCGGGCACACGGTTTGAAGTGCGCGTCGAAGACCTGCCGCCGCCCTTCCACAGCCAGTCTGTCTCAAACGGTCCGGAACGCGTGCAGCGGCCGGCGGGCACGACCCTGGCAGTGCCCGCCGGATTCACGGCAACGGTGTTCGCCGAGGGCCTGGCGCAGCCGCGCGAGATGGAGGTGCTGCCGAACGGCGATGTCCTGCTCTCCGAGCCTTCCGCCGGCCGCATTACGCTGCTGCGCGATGGCGACGGCGATGGACGGGCGGAAACTGTGACGGCTTTCGCCACCGACATGGCCGCCCCCTACGGCATGGCGTTCAGACCCGACGGCGTTTACGTCGCCGATCTCAGGGCCGTGTGGCGGCTCGTCTATCGCGCCGGTGCTACGGAAGCTGCCGGGCCGCCACAACCGGTCACGCCACCCGGGGCGCTGGGCAATGCCGGCGGCCATTGGACGCGCAATCTGGTGTTCCACCCCGATGGCGGGCGCTTCTATGTCGCCGTGGGTTCGCGCGGCAATATCGAGGTAGAGGCGGAGCCGCGGGCGACGATCCAGGAATTCCGCGCCGACGGCAGCGGCCAACGCACCTTCGCCGCGGGCCTGCGCAACCCGGTGGGCATGGCGTTCTACCCGGGCACCACCGACCTCTACACCGTCGTCAACGAACGCGACGGCATGGGCGACCGGCTGGTGCCCGACTACCTGACCCGTGTGGCGGCTGACGGGTTCTACGGCTGGCCCTATGCATATCTGGGCACCAACCCGCAGCCGGGACTGGCCGACCAAAGGCCGGATCTGGTCGCCGCCACGATCGTGCCCGACCTCCTGTTCGAGAGCCATTCGGCGCCCATCGGCCTCACCTTCTATGACGCCGACCAGTTCCCGTCTGACTATCACGGTGATGCGTTCGTGGCGTTGCGCGGGTCGTGGAACCGGTCCGACCCGATCGGCTATGCGGTGGTGCGGGTGCCGTTCGAAGACGGCCGGCCGGCCGGCTGGTACGAGATCTTCGCCAGCGGCTTCCGCGTTGGCGGCACCGGCCGTGCCCAGGTCTGGGGCCGGCCCACCGGCGTCGCCGTTGCCGCCGACGGGGCGTTGCTGGTAGCGGATGATACCGGCGGGACGGTGTGGCGGATCGCATTCACGGGCCCGTGATAAGCGGATCTTAACGCCCTTGCACGTAGGATCACAGGTAAGACGCGGGTCCACCACATCATCGGGCTTCGATGCAGATCCCCACAGCGACCAACCTGCTGCACGCGCTTTCCGACTTCGGGCATGGGTTTGCCGCCCGCGCGGTCGATGCGACGACCGACACCCGGTCGACGGCCGAACCGACGGTCGAGCCTCAGACGCGCGGTGCCGTGTTCGCGCTTGGTGCCGGCAACGAAACCGATGGCGGCTTCCAGAAACCGCCGCCGGGTCAGCCGCTCCGCCGCGGCATGTATGTCGACATGCTGGTGTAGGGCGCCCTAGCCAGCGCAATCAGGTCACAAGCTCTCGCTGCCCTTCAGGGTCGACGAATTCTGCCGGCGGCGGTGCGGCGCCTTCCAGCACCAGGCTCGCGGCCTGCGAGGCGGCATCGCGGAACGGCAGCAGCACCAGATCGGCGCCTGCCTGCTGCAGCAGGGCTGCGGTCGCTTCGCTGTGCGCCGCCACAGCGATGTGCCCCTGGTAGCCGGCATCGCGCAGCGACGGGATGAAGGACTGCCGCAGATCGTCGTGGGTGACGCCGGTGTCGTGCTCGGGCACGGCCGCCACCGCCCAGCGCACGCCACCGAATGGCAGATGGGCCAGGAATTCCGGGTCCGTAGCATCGCCGAACAACACATCGACCCCCTGCTCTCTGGCATGGCGGATCGCGTTGGGATTGAAGTCGACCCCAAGGACGCGTTGCCCCGCATCCCCCAATTCCCGCGCGATCGCCGAACCGTATCGGCCAAGACCGAAGATCACGACGTCATAGCCCGTGCCATCGGGCTGCCAGGCATCCTCTTGCCGTCCTGACGACCGGCGCTCGAACAGGCCGAGCACGGGCTCCAGCCTGGCGTAGAGCTGGTGGGAATAGGTGATCATGTAGGTCGACACGGCGATTGTGATCAGCCCGACCAGCGTGACCAGACCCAGCGCATCCCCTGCCACATGACCGATGCTGACCCCCATGGCCATGAAGATCAGCGAGAATTCGCTGATCTGGGCGACGGTGAGGCCGGCAAGAAAACCTGTGCGCTTGCGATAGCCCATGGCCCCCATGATCGCCAGCACGATCAGCGGGTTGCCGATAAGGACGAAGAGGGAGAAGACGATCGCCGCAACGATGCTCGCCCCCAAAACGGAGAGGTCGAGGGACGCGCCCAGCGCGATGAAGAAGAACAGCAGCAGGAAGTCCCGTAGGGAGGCCAGCCGTGCCGCAATCGCCTCCCGAAACGGTGTGGAGGCAAGCGACACGCCGGCCAGCAGCCCACCGAGTTCCTTGCCGAAGCCGAAATAGTGGCCGAGCGCCGCCAACAGCGCCGCCCAGCCGATGGCGAACGAGACCAGAAGCTCCGGCGCACGCGACAGGCGCTCGACAAGTGGGTTGGCGAGATAGCGGATGAACAGGCCCACGGCGACCAGCATCAGCGCGCCATAGCCGAAGATCAGCAGGATCTCCGTCAATGCCGAGTCACTGGCGGTGCCGACGCCGACTGCGGACAGCACGATCATGGCCAGCACCACCGCCAGGTCCTGCACGATCAGGAAGCCGAGCGCGATGCGGCCATGCAGCGAGTCGATCTCGCGTTTGTCGGAAAGCAGCTTCACGATGATGATGGTGGACGAGAACGTCAGCGCCACCGCGACATAAATGCTTGTGACCGGGTCGAGCCCGAGGCCAAGGCCGATCAGGAACCCGAAAACGGTGGTGAAGGCTACCTGCCCCAGCCCGGTCATCAAGGCGACCGGCCCGAGCGTGCGCACCAGATTGAGGTCGAGCTTCAGCCCGACCAGGAACAGCAACACGGCGATGCCAAGTTCCGCCAGTAGGTCGATATGCTCGTCCGACCGCGCGATGTCGAGCACTGACGGGCCCGCCAGGACGCCGACGGCGATGAAGCTGACGATCAGGGGTTGGCGCAGCAGCAGACCGACGAAGCCGGTCGCTGCCGCCAGCACCAGCAGTGCCGCAATCTCGTAAAAGATATAGCCGCCGATTGCTTCTGCCATTGCCCCTGCCCTCTGGATGACGCCCAAACCAGGCGACTACCATTACGTGCAAGGAATTGGCGATCCCAACGCCAGAAACCAACGGATTTCATTGGAATCTGGCGCCAGGCCGGCCCGGTCGGCCGTCAGCCGCTATTTCCACGCCACGGCGATATGCGTGGCCTGAGGCACGGCCAGGCCATCGGCGTCGCGATAGGCTTCGAGGTCGCGTGCGATCTCGGCGACCAGCGTCGTCTGCGTCACTATATCGAGCGCGGCGACTTGCGGCCCGACCGGCGTGCTGGCCAGCGCCTGGGGGATCGAGATCTCCGGCGGCAGCATGCGGCGCGTTATGACGGCGGCGGAAATGACGATGTCGCGGAAGCCTGCCGCGCCGAGCAGACGCCGCAATTCGCCCCTGTCCCCCAGCGCGAACGGCGCATGCAGCCGCCTGGCCGCACCTTCGCCGACATGGCGGGCAAGCGCCGCGGCTGCGGCGGTGTTGATCGGACTGTGGTCGATCGACTGCCAGACACACAGCGCCACGATGCCACCGGGCACCAGGACACGAAGCATCTCCTCCAAGGCAGCGGATCGCTTGGGGAAGAACTGCAGGCCCTGCTGGCAAAGCACGACATCGAATGCGGCATCGTCGCACGGCAGGGCCGAAGCGTCGCCCTGACGCCAGTCCGCCCTGACACCGCCGACAACCGGCTGACGTCTTGCGACCGCCAGCATGCCGTCATTGAGATCCACGCCCACGATCCGGCCCTTCGGGCCCACGATGGGCGCCGCCATCCGGCCGACGATGCCCGTCCCACAGGCAACATCCAGCACCCGGTCACCCCAGCGAAGCGGTACGGCATCCAGGAATGTGTGGGCCAGCGGCTCCAGAACGCTTGGCACCTGGAACCGCTCATAGGTTTCAGCGCCAGCCCCGCTCAGCTGCCAGCCATCGATCACGGTCATGACACCGTTCCTTCTGCGCCCGTCGGACAGAACGCCCGGGCAGCGGCAGCCTGCCCGGGCGTTCCAATCCCGTCACCTTGCTCGCGGCTTAGCCGGCGTCCGCCGACGCCCGCGGCAGATCGTCGGCGATGCCCCATTCCGACCAGGATCGGTGGTAGGTCCGCACCTGCGGATAGCCGAGCAGGCGAAGGGCGAAATAGGTGTGCGACGATGCCAGGCCGTTCTGGCAGTGTACGACGATGTTGCGGTCCGGCGTCACGCCAAGCGCCTCGAAATGCGCCCGCAGTGCGTCGGCCGACAGCATCGTCTTGTCCTCGTTGAGGTTCTGGCTCCACGGGATGTTGTGGGCCCACGGAATATGGCCCTGTTCGTAGAGCTGCGTCGGCCGCACATCGATCACCAGGGTGTTATCGTCGTGCTGCCGCTCCAGGATCCAGTCGGCGGTGGCGTGGCGGCGGGGCGTGAGCGCCGGGGCGAAGGTCACCGCCCCCGGCACTGCGTCATCCGCGCCGGTCTCGACCGCATGGCCCGCGGCCACCCAGCTCTGGATGCCGCCGTTCAGCAGGCTGACGTGCTGGTGGCCCATATACTCCAGCAGCCAGAACATGCGCGATGCGTGAAAGCCGCCGCGGCCGTCGTAGAGCACGACCTCGGTCTCCGGCGCGATGCCGAGAGCGCCGATCATCGCCGCCAGTTCCGCCGCCGGCCGCAGGGCGCCCGCGATCGGGGAACTGGGGTCGGCCACGGCGTCCGGCTCGATCTGCCGGGCGCCCGGGATGTGCCCTTCCGCATAGTCGGCGGCGGGACGGACATCGATGATCACGACGTCGCTCATATCGAGTGCGCGGATGTCGGCGGGGACGGCGTCGACAATGCCCGCAAGCTCGTCGACCGACACCAGCAGATGCGGGTTGGTGTAAGTCTCGGCACCAGCGGGCAGCGCCGCCATTGAGACGGCGACGGAGAGCGCGGCCGCCGTCAGACATTTCGGCAACATGACGGAACTCCTCAAGGGATGGATCGGTATGGGATAGGTTGCCATTTGAGGCACCGGATCAGGCTGGCTGCGGGACGATGCGCAGATAGGGCTTCGGTGCCCGCCATCCGTCCGGGAACTTCGATCGCGCGGCCTCGTCGGACACGGCGGGGACGATGATCACGTCCTCGCCCTGCTTCCAGTTGACCGGTGTGGCCACCTGGTGCGAGGCGGTGAGCTGGAGGGAATCGATGACCCGCAGGATCTCGTCGAAGTTCCGGCCGGTGCTCATCGGATAGGTGACCATCGCCTTGATCTTCTTATCCGGGCCGATGATGTAGACGTTGCGCACCGTGGCGTTGTCGGCCGCCGTCCGCCCGTCGGCCGAGCCTGCGGCGTCCGCATCCAGCATGCCGTAGAGCTGGGCGATCTCCAGTCTGGGATCGCCGATCAGCGGATAGCTCGGCCGGTGGCCCGTAACTTCCAGAATGTCGCCCAGCCAGCGCGCGTGGTCGGCAACCGCATCGACGCTCAGGCCGATGACCTTAACGTTCCGCCCGGCGAATTCCGCTTCCAGGCGCGCCATATAGCCAAGCTCCGTGGTGCAGACCGGCGTGAAGTCCTTCGGATGAGAAAACAGAACGGCCCAACCGTTGCCGATCCACTCATGGAAGTGGATGGTGCCCTGGGTGGTCAGTGCCGTGAAGTCTGGCGCGATGTCTCCAAGTCGCAATTGCATATTTTTTTCTCCGTAGGCAGAGGTGCCTTGGCAATGCGTTTCAAGGCGGCCAACCCGGCCGCCGCAATCCGCCTCCGGCATCGTGCCGGATGGGCGAAAGCCGCGCCGGGTGACCAGCGAGGCGCCTGATGTAGGGAAAGCCCGATCCGGAAACCTGAAGAAATCAGACTGTTTTTATGAAGGTTGCCGCTGGCGCGTCTGTCGGCGCACGACTGGGCAACCGCAAGACACGGCAGACCGCATGCGGCCGACACGATCCCTCGTTCCCTCGCCCAAAGGCGGACACAGTCAGTTCCGGATACCGTTTGCGCCGGGATTCCGCATTACCGCTTGACGCGCGTAACATTCCTCCCCAATTTCATATCGATCGATATGGAAACGACCAATGGCGAGACCCAAGGAATTCGATCCCCAAGAGGCGCTCCAGAAGGCCATGGGTCTGTTCTGGGCCAAGGGGTATCACGACACGTCGATCCGCGACCTGGTTGAGCGGACGGGGGTGAACTATTATGGCCTGTACGGCGAGTTCGAGAGCAAGCATGGCCTGTTCCTGGCCGCTCTGGACCTTTATCGCGACACGATCACGACCGAGCTGCTGCGGGCGCTGCGGGGCCCGGGGCCGGTGCGTGAGGTCATCGCCAAGGCCTTCGACCAGCTTCTAGACATGATGAAGACTGGGGACGGCAACGTCGGGTGCCTGATGTGCAACACGGCGATTGAGCTGGCGCCCTATGACGCCGACTCAGCGGCAAAGGTGCGGGCGCACAGGGCACAGCTGCAGCAAGCGTTCCACCGCCTGCTGACCGAAGGGAAAGCGGCCGGCGAATTGGACGAAACCGCTGACGCCGACGCCCTGGCCGCATTCCTTGCAACCACAGCCTATAGCCTCGGCCTGCTGCTGCGCTCAGGCGCCAGTGATGCGGAGGCAAAGGGTCATCTGGAGACTGCCTTATCATTAGTCCGCTAATTTTTTTGGCCGATTCCATAGCAATCGATATGGAACGTGGAGAAGGAGAGCAGAGATGCCTTACCTGAGCCAATCCAAGGACGCGCAAGGCGTGGCTGACGTCTTCCTGCGCGACTCCGCGCGATACGCGCCGCTGCTGCAGTTCATCGAGAGCGTGATGGTGGGTGGCTCCGCCCTCACAAAGGCGGATCGCGAGATGATCGCAGCCCATGTTTCAAAACTGAACGGCTGCGATTTCTGCCGGGGCGCCCACCGATGGACGCTGATGGCGCTGGACGTCGACGCGCGAACGGTCGAGGCCGTCGAAACCGACCCCGAGGCGGCGGAGATCGACGACCGGCTGCGGCCCATCCTGCGCTTCGCGACCAAGCTGACTGAGCGGCCCGACACGGTCCGCCAGTCGGACATCGATCAGCTGCGCGCGGCCGGCTGGTCGGATCAGGCGATCGAAGACGCCATCAACGTCATTGCGCTCTTCAACTACGTGAACCGCCTGGTGGACGCCTTGGGCATCAAGGGCGACGAGGCGTATTTCCGCCAGGTCGGTACGGCCATCGCCGCACATGGCTATACCCCGCTGATCAAGTCCGCCCTCAGGAAAGCGAACTGAGGCAAAGGCGCCGAAGCGCCCAGAAAAGGAGGAGTTCGACCATGACCGATACCCTGCAATGGACCGTCAGGGGCGTGAGCTTCGAAGACGGCAGCCGGCTCGCCGACTGGACCAGGATCGAGCAGAGCGGCGAGTGGCATTGGCAATACGACACGCACGAACTGACCTTTGCCATCTACGAGCATGACGGCCAGTACTGGAAACTCTATCAGGCCCGATGGGTACCGGAAGGCGCTGACGACTACGCCTATGGCTTCGGCGGCCAGGCCTGCCGCATGGCGCTGGTGCGCTATCGCCGGCGCGCCCGGTCGCCGCACTCCGGTCGGCTGATGGAGCGCGGGGCCACCGAGTGGGTCCGCACCTACGAAGTCGACGAAACGCTCCACGAGGTGCGCAAGGCCGGCCGCGCCGATCCGAAATACGGCGTCCCCTACGGTCCGAAACGGGCCGCGGCGTAAGGGCGGGATCAAGGCGATGAACGATCCCGTCTGCTTGATCACAGGCGTCGGTGACGCAACCGGCGCAGCGTTGGCGCGCCGCTTCGCTGCCGGCGGCTATCGCGTCGCCATGATCGCGCGCAACGCGGAGCGTCTGACCGCCTTGGAGGCCGAAATCGAAGGGTCCCGCGCCTTCGTGTGCGACGTGGGCGACATCGGCGCCTTGACGACCACCATCGCCCACATCCGGGAGGACATGGGGGCGCCGGCCGTGTTGGTCCACAATGCCGTAGCGCACACGTTCAACCGCTTCCTCGACGCCGATCCGGCGGATCTGGAACGGAACTTCCGGGTCAACACCACGTCGCTTCTCTACCTCGCCCGGGCGCTGGTGCCGGAAATGATCACCGCCGGCCAGGGCGCGATCATGGTGACCGGAAACACGTCGTCGCATCGCGGTGTGCCGAACTATGCCCTGTTCGCCCCGACCAAGGCGGCCCAGCGCGTTCTGGCGGAATCCATGGCCCGGGACCTTGGCCCCAATGGCATCCATGTGGGCTACATCACGATCGATGCGGCGATCGATGCCTCTTGGTTAGGCGACGAACCAAACAGACCGGGCTGGCTCGAGCCACCCGCCGACTGGCCGTGGCCGCGTGAGGACTATTACGCCAAGCCCGACGCGATCGCCGCAGAGGTGTTCCACATGGCCCATCAGGACCGGTCGACCTGGGCCTTCGACCTTGTGATCCGGCCCTTCGCCGAGCGGTGGTGACGGGCAAACAGAGCGGCTCTGCGATCGCAGAGCCACAGCCTGAGAGGAGAGAGCAATGGCGCTTTACGGCATCTACGGGCATCACACGACGGAGGCCTGCCCCTGGAACAACGTCCAGTCAGCAAAGCTCTTGAAATCCCTGGCCGAGGGCGATGTGGAGGCAACTGCCAAGGGCCACGGCATCAACAAGATCCTCGGCCAATACCATTCTGCGCTGGAACACACCTTCCTCTGGGTGGTCGACGCCGACGATCCGCATGGCATCCAGGCCTTCTGCGTCGCGACCGGCGTTGCCTCGATCAACGATCTCAAGATCGTGCCGTTGATCACCTTCCAGGAAGGCGTGATCGACGGCATCAAGAAGATCCACGGTCTCTGAACCGTCCCCGGGTCGCAGCCGATCGCACAAAGACCATGGCGCGCGGCACCAGACGGTTCGACCGCCTGGTGCCGCGAGCCACACCCGCCCGCTGCCTCTCGTATTAATCGACATTTCATCGCAGCGTCACAGCGACTTAACAGGCTAAATCTACCGTGCCGCAATGCCGTCGTACGTCGGATGACGCATGCGAAACGCAGTTTGCGCGTCGATCTTGGCCGCAGCTCTGGCAAGTGCCACCACTCCGGCGATGGCGCAGGTCGACAACGCCCTTCATGACCGCTTCCAGTCGCTCTCTCGGTCCTCGCACTGGAGGCTGGTGGACGAAATCGCCGTCGCCTTCCCGACCTATCATCCGCAAGGAATGGCCAGGGTTGCCGACGCGTTTTTCGTATCGTCCGTAGAGGTGAGGGAGACCAGGGCAAGCATCGGTGCACTCAGCGTCGGTCTCGGCTGGACGCGTAGCGCCGGGGTCGGTCACCTATTCAAATTCGGAGCCGATGGTACCCTGATCGACAGCATCACCCTCGGCGAAGGCAGTGCCTACCATCCGGGCGGCATAGACTTCGATGGTGAGGCGCTGTGGATCCCTGTGGCGGAATACCGCCCGGACAGTTCGTCAATCGTCTACAGAGTGGATCCCGACACTCTTGAGGCGGTCGAGGTGCTGCGGTTCGACGACCATGTCGGCAGCGTTGTCCACGACCCGGAGACGGGCCGGTTGCATGGCGTCAGTTGGGGATCGCGCAGGTTCTATACGTGGCAGTTGGATGACGACAGGATGCCCGTCGACCGAACGGCCGAGCCGATCGCCAACACCAGCCACTACATCGACTATCAGGACTGCCAGTATGTGGGCTCGGCGCGCATGCTGTGCGGCGGCGTCAACCGGTATGTCGTTCCGGGCGGCGGTATCTTCACGCTCGGCGGCCTCGAGCTGGTCGATCTCGAGCGCAGCCAGCCGATCCATCAGGTTCCGGTTCCGCTCTGGGCCTCGCCCGATCTGGTCATGACCTACAACCCTGTCCATTGCGAGACCGAGGCGGAGGATTTCCGCTGCTACTTCATGCCCGAAGACGACACGTCGACGCTGTTCGTCTATGAGGTTCGGGGCTGACGCTTTCGCCGCAGCATGACGCCGCGTCACCGTCAGGGCAGTGTTCGGAAACAGTCCCTGATCCAGTCGATGACGGCCCGGGTCGGCGCGTCATTCTTCAGGTGAGACTGGACCAGCAGCCAGACGCCGCGGCAGTGCGGCAGTTTCGTGACGCGCAGCGTCGGATCGTCCAGCAATCCCGCGCACATATAGCTCGCCAACACGCCGCTGAATCCCGCCGATTGGATCAGCTGCTTGACCAGCAACTGGTTCTTGGTCGTGCATCGAGCGCGTTGATGCAGACCGACGCTCATCAAGTACTTGGATTCCGGCGTGTCATCGAGATCTTGCGGATACGCGACCACAAGGTTGCGATCGCCGGCGTCGGTACTTTTCGGCTCGAACAGATAGAAGACCATATCGGCGAGCTTCGATATGACGAAATCGCCTTTGTCCGGTTGCTGGTACCGGACCGCGATATCCGCTTCCCAGCGCGAGAAGTTGACGTTCTCCGTCGACGCCAGAAAGTCGATCGCCAGACCCGGATGCTCGGCCAACAGAGTTCCGAGCCTGGGGGCCAGCAGTTCCGTGGCCAGGGAATCCGTCGTGGCGATACGCCGGCGGCCGACCAGGCCGACATCCTGATCCCCGATCTTGGTGATCCGCTCCGCATGATTGGCCATCGCTGCAGTCAGCGACACCAGCTCTTCACATGCGGCCGTCGGCTTGCGCACACCGTCCACTGCTTCGAACAGGGTCTGGCCCAGATCCTGCTGCAGGCGGGCCAGTCGACGAGCCACGGTCGTCTCGTTGATGCGCAACCGTGCACCGGCCGCGGCATAGCTGCCGGTCCGATAGACCTCCCGGGCGATGCGCAGGTCGTCCCAGTTCATCGCCCCATTATCCGACGGTCCTGCAAATCCGCAACCAACGGCCGCGTGATCGCTGCGTGCAAGACGGGTGCCGATTGCCTAGCTAACCCGCCACGCGCCGGAGTGCGGGGCGGCCGCAAATAGCGGGGCCGGCGACCGGACACACGGAATGCCGGCGCCGAAGACATTTGAAAGGATGTGGATCATGAGACGGAAATGGATTCCCGTATTGGCCGGTACCCTGTTGTCGGCCGGTGCCGCATGGGGTGCCGGAGAAGACGGCCGGGCCACGCCGGACGAGGTGGTCGCCATGGTGCGCGCGGCGTCGGCCCTGCTGGCCGAACAGGGCGAGGCTGGACTTGACGCCTTTCGCGGGGCGGATTCCGCGTTCGTTTGGAAAGACAGCTATGTCTTCGTCGTCAACTGCGATGCCGACCTGGTGCTGGCCAACCCGGCCTTCCCCGAACGTGAGGGCGGCGACATCCGGCAGCACGCCGATTACAGCGGGTATCAGTACGGCCAGGAGCTGTGCGAGGTGGCTGAGCGGCCGGACGGCGGCTGGGTGGAGTATGTCTGGTTGCGTCCCGGCGATGATGAGCCTCAGCGCAAGGTGAGCTACGTCATCTCGGTCAACGGCTTGCCTTACCAGGTAGGCGCCGGCCTCTATGACGACACCATCAGTGTTGGCGAACTGGCGGCCATGACGACCATGCCCATATAGGCAGCACAGTTGCGAGGCTCACGCGGTCTCCACGGGAGGGCTGACAATGTACCAATGGGGGGAGTGCCTGGTCGACCCGAAGACGCGGCGCGTGAGCCGGGGGTCGCAGTTCGTGCGGCTTTCGCCCAAGGCGATGGGTGTGCTGACCGCATTGCGCGAGGCCGGCGGTGGCGTGCTGACCCGTGGCGACCTGCTGGCGCAGGTCTGGCCCGGGGTCACCGTTGGCGAGGAAGTCCTCACACACGCTGTCGCCGAAATCCGCCGGGCATTCGGCGACAGCATCCGCCAGCCGCGCTATCTGGAAACCGTCCACAAATCCGGCTATCGGCTGTTGAACGTCCCATCGGCCGCCCCGGCGCCTTCCGGTGTGCTGGACCTGGATGCATACGCCGACTACCTGGACGGCTGCGAGATGTTCTTTCGCGGGGGACCCCAGAATGTTCGGCTGGCGGCGGAGGCCTTCTCCACAATCCTGGAGGCGCATCCGCACCACACGCTGGCCCATGCCGGCCTGGCGAAGTCACTGTTTTTTCTGGACAAGTATTTCGGGATGCCCGACGGCGGGGCACAGATCGAACGGTGCGGCCAGCATGCCGTTTCCTCCGACAAGGCGTCGCCGGAAGCGCATGCGGCGTTGGGGCTGGCGCTGTCGGCATCCGGCCGATACCACGAAGCGCTCGCCAGTTTTGCCGTATCGCTCAGGCTGAACCCCCATCTGTCGGAAACCCACTATCTGCTGGGGCGTACGGCTTTCGCCAAGGGCGATCATCGGCTGTCGGCGACGATGCTGGAGCGCGCTGCAGAGCTGCGCAACGACGACTTCCATTCCCTGCTGCTGGCCGCAAAGGCGCGCCGGGCCCTGGGGGACGAAATCGGATGCCGTGCTGACGTGGCGAGGGCCAGCCATCGGATCGATCTGCATCTGGCGATGTACCCGGACGACCGCAGGGCCCTGTGCGACAAGATCTGCTGCATGGTCGAGCTGGGCGCGGCGCCAGCAGGTGTCGACGCCGCCTTGCACGTCGTCCACGAAGCCAACTCCAGCCACTACTATCTGGTCGGCGCCTTGACCCGCGCCGGAGTGGTGGATGCTGCTCTGGACTGCCTGGCCACCGTGATGGACGCGGGTTGGGATCACCATGCCTGGCTGGCACACGACCGTGACGTCGATCCGCTGCGCCGGGAACCGAGATTCCGGCGCCTGGCAGCAGAGATGCGGATGCCGTAGCGGCCGGCTGCCGGCACCCGGGACTGCGCCGTCCGAGCGTCAGACGGACTTCATCTTGGTCGAGAGCACCGCTGCGACCTCTTCGATGTTCTCGCTCCGCAGATCTTCCACGACGTCGTCGTCGACCCAGAACAGCGATTTGATGATCGCGGCGGTCAGCGCACAGTCGCTGGTGCAGTGGTGGCGCGCCAGCACCAGGGCATGATAGTTACGGGCCTTGCCCTTGGTGCGCGTGAGCTTCTTGTAACCGGCCTTCAACCCGGCGCGCGCGGTTTCCAGGCTCACTGCGAACGGCACGGTGGAGAAGCCCTTGCGTGCACGTTTGGCGCGTTTCTTGGCGATGATATAGGGCAGAGCCGTGGCGACGACATGGTTGTGATCGTGGCCTGCCGACTTGGAACAGGAATAGCTGCCGGCTTGCGCGGCGATCTGCTCCAGTTCCTGGATGTGCTTGTGCGTCTTGACGGCTGACACGCCGGCTTGCACGGAAAAGCCGACGGTGAAGACCAGGCTGGCGACCAAGAGCCCGATGGGGCCCGCGCCTGCGACCGTCGCGCCGGTTGCCAAGGCGACGACGCCGGGCGCCCCGGTGGAAAGCTGCGCAATCGACACGCCATAGGATCCCACGGTGGACACGGCGTTGCCCGTCTTCGCCAG
Source organism: Anaerolineae bacterium (assembly GCA_028285185.1). Taxonomy (GTDB): domain Bacteria; phylum Pseudomonadota; class Alphaproteobacteria; order DSM-16000; family Inquilinaceae; genus JACKIG01. Next base: position 35,293 of record JANQQD010000325.1, read on the forward strand.
CAGATCGCTCTTGTTGACGACCTTGTTCTGCGGCGGTGGCGGGAGAGGGCCATGATGGACGTCGCCGTTTTTGAACAGTTGTTCCGGGGCATCGTTTTCATCGTCGTCGAGATGATCTTCGATGGCGTCGAGAATATCGAGCGGGTCCTGCATCGACATGGTTGGTCATCCCTGCTTGGTGTTCAATGCGACGTCGAGGCCGACCAGGCAGACCCCGTCGGCGGGTGAAATACTCTCATGCTGTGGGGAGCGCCACGATCCGCGAGCACGCGCGTGATATCAAGGCCTTTACGTGGCGTGCAGTGACGGCGCGCACACTTGGCTTGAAAAAGCGTCCTATCCGGCGTGCGCTGAGAGCATGGCTAGGATCTGGGGCGCATCACGTTTCCGGCCCGTCCTCGCGGTGTCCATCAGCCTCTTTCCCTTTCGGTTTCGAGGTGACGCGATGCCCCGCACCCCAACAATAGGCGTGCCGTCCCGCTTCTTCCCGCCCGGATGGCATCGAACGGGGGCGTCTCCTTCACAGGTTGGGTCTCACGGTTTGCAGGGTTCCCGGTCCAGCAGAGCCTCTGCAATCTGTACGGCATTCAGCGCTGCGCCCTTTCGGAGATTGTCACCCGAAACAAACATGACCAAGCCATTTTCGAAGGCCGGGTCCCGTCGAATGCGCCCGACATGGACGGCGTCGCTTCCAGTTGCGTCCAGGGGATTCGGGACATCGGCAAGGGCAACGCCCGGTGCCTCGGACAGAAGACGGACCGCGTCTTCGGCCGACAACGGCCGATCGAACTCGGCATTGATCGACAGCGAGTGGCCGGTGAAAACGGGCACGCGCACGCATGTCCCCGATACCGGCAAATCGGGGATCTCCAGGATCTTGCGCGTTTCATCGCGCAGCTTGAGCTCCTCGTCCGTAAATCCGCCATCGGCAACGACATAGTTCATCGCCACGGCGTTGAAGGCGAGCGGCACGGCCCACTTCTTCGGCGCCGGGAACGGGATCGCGGTGCCGTCACGTGCAAGCGCCGACAGCGCGTCGGCCGATCCCGCGGCGGAAACCTGCTGCATCAGCTCTTGAATGCCGGCAATACCGGCGCCGGAAGCGGCCTGATAGGTGCTGGCGATCAGTCGCCTGAGCCCCGCAGCTTCGTGCAGGGGCTTGAGAACAGGCATGGCCACCATCGTGGTGCAATTCGGGTTCGCCACGATGTTCTTGCCGATCGAGGCCAGGGCATGCGCATTCACTTCCGAAACCACGAGCGGAACATCCGGATCGCCGCGCCAGGCCGACGAATTGTCGATCACGATGGCCCCGGCCGCAGCAACGTGCGGCGCGAGTTCTCGGGAGGTCGCACCGCCTGCGGAGAAGAAGACGATGTCGAGACCGCTGTAATCGGCAGATGCCGCCTCCTCGACCTCGATCTCTTCGCCATTGAAGGCCAGGCGCCCCCCGGCCGATCGCGCGGACGCGAACAGCCGAATCCCGGACAGCGGGAACTGCCTTTCGGCCAGCAATTCGCGCATGAGGGACCCGACTAGGCCCGTTGCGCCGACTATGCCGACGCGCGGTGGGTTCGTTCTCGATAACCCCATGATCATGACCTCCTCTCCTTATCAAGGGCGGAGCCGCGAGGTTCGACCAGGGATTTTGGGGTATGGCCGCGCCCCGCGCCTCTGCGGGGCGTTCGCTCAGATGCTCGCTACAAGACCACGCGCGCACCCGCCGACGCCCCGCAGAGGCGGGTCGTCTTGCTGGTGGTGGTCTTCATCTTGTGCAGCATGGCGACTGCAGCGTAGCGCGGACCCTGTGCCGGATAAAGGCTGGTGATCGCGCCCAGGTCACTGGGCGCCTGGAATTGGTCCCTCCAGAGGGTCGGATTGCTGCTAACGGCGGGCCAAGGGTGCATGCGTTCCCAGTTGACCTCAGAGTGTGGGCGCGCCGGTTGACCTGTTCAGCCCCTGCCTGGCTGCCTTGCTTTGGACCACACTGACCGGCACTCGACCAATCTGCCGCAACATGTTGGAATCCCGCCGAGCGGTCATCGGGGTCGAGACTCCCTGACGCAGGCCCATCATCCGCATGCCGGCGTGGTGCGTACCCGATCTCGTAGGCAACGGGATCGATCTGCCCATGGTTACCGCTCTCTACGCTGCAGTCTCGGGGCTGTTCCTGATCTTCCTGTCCGTCCGGGTCATTGGGCAGCGGCGTGCCCAAGATGTGTCCGTGGGCCATGCCGGCAGTCCTGATCTGGAACGCGCCATGCGGGTGCAGGCCAACTTCGCAGAATACACGCCGCTCGTTCTGGTGCTGTTGGCCTTGGCAGAGCTTCAGGGACTGCCGCCATGGGCGCTGCATGGACTGGGGCTCATCTTCCTGGCCGCGCGCATGCTGCACTTCCTCGGTTTCCGCAGCGTCGACGCACCCGGCCGCCTGCGGACCCTGGGGATGGCCCTCACGTTCGGCGTGATCGGCACACTGTCCGTTCTCTTGCCCGTCCAATGGCTGCTGTCGGCATCCTGAGGCGGGCGACGATGCTATGGGACCAGACAGCTAGTCCGCCTCAGCCAACGCCATGTGCCCTCGCGCCGAGGACCGCCCTGTTTCTACAGGTGACGGCGATCTAGCCCCCGTTCAATCGGGTGCCTCTGACCTGCTCAACCTCCGGCGCGTTCCGAGGCCGGACCGCAATCGCCTCAGACAAACCAGATAGGGCAACCCTCTCGTACCAGCCACAGTCGCGTTAGTGCCTGATTTCAAATGTAATTTCAGCATTGCCCACTGCAGGATCGTCGATTGCGCAGTGCAGCAAACAGCATCACGTGGACAGTATCCCCCTTCCGGGACGCCCAGCAGAGAGAGGTTCGTCATGTTCCGACTGACCCCCGTCGACGAAGCGCGTCCGGGGGCTGCAGCCCCGCGCAGCGACACACTGCCCAACCGGTGGCTGGTCGTTCCGGGTGCAATCCTGATCCAGCTCAGCCTCGGCGCGATCTATGCGTGGTCGGTGTTCACGCCAGCGCTGGAAGCGGCCGGCTGGTCGAAGCTGGAAACGCAGATCGTCTTTGCCGTCGGGCTCGTCACCTTTGCTCTCGTGATGACGGTCGCGGGCCGGTTGCTGGAAAGCTGGGGACCGCGCAAGCTGGCCATCGCCGGCGGCCTGATCCTGGGCAGCGGCTATGCCTTGGCGGGCCTTTCCGGCGGCACCGATTTCTGGGTCGTTTGCCTGGGCATCGGTCTAATCGGCGGCGCTGGCATCGGCCTCGGCTATGTCGTGCCTATCGCCGTCGGCATGCGCTGGTTTCCCGACAGGAAGGGAATGATCACAGGCCTCGCCGTTGCCGGGTTCGGCTTCGGCGCCATGGGCTGGGTCAAGGCCGCCGGCGCTTGGGGCCATCTGATCGAGACATATTCGCTTGCCGGCACCTTTGTGCTCTACGGTCTGGCCTTCGCCGCGCTGATCATGCTCGGCAGCTTCTGGATGCGAATGCCGCCAAAGGGTTGGGCGCCTGCGGGGTTCCAGGCATCGGCCACGGCTGCGGCGAAGGGGCGGGAGAACTTCACCGTCGCCGAGATGCTGCGCACGCCGCAGTTCTACCTGGTGTTTCTCACCTTCGCGGTCTGTGCCGGCGGCGGGTTGATGTCCATAGGCCTGATGAAGCTCTATCCTATGGAGGCGCTGCAGGCCTCCGGTTACGGCGTGGTAGAGGCAAGCGCAATCGCCGGCACGGCGATGGCCGTGTTCTTCAGCATCGCCAACGGCATCGGCCGCATTGCCTGGGGCTCGCTGAGCGACCGGATCGGACGGCGGCGGTCGGTCGTGATCATGGCCGGGACCCAGGCGGTCGTTCTGTTTACCTTCACTGCAATGGCCGGCAACGAATACCTGCTCTATCTCGGCGCCGCCCTAATCGGCTTCAACTTCGGCGGCAACTTCGCCCTGTTCCCGACGCTGACGGCCGACTTGTTCGGCAACAAGCGGGTCGGCCAGAACTACCCATTCGTGTTCCTGGCCTATGGTGCCGGCGGCATCGCCGGCCCGGTTCTGGGCGGCATGCTTGGGGACATGGGCAACTTCCCGCAGGCTTTCGCGATCTGCGCCGTCGCCTGCCTGTTCGGCGCAGCCTGCACGGCCCTGATCCGCTATCCCGACCATGCCGAGGCGCACCGGCCGGCGAGCGTGCATGGCTTCCTGCACCAGTTGCATCTGGATCACCTGGAGGAGGTCGTGGAACACGCGCTGCATCCCGACCACTTCCGTCGTGTCGCATCCCGTCAGACGCAGGATCACGGCCATCGCGACGCCGCGTGATCAGCTGCGACCCGCATCGGCGATGCGGCATGAATTGACAAACAGAGATTGAATTGCCAGCTTCCTTGGCAGGTAACCGCGCCGATTCTGCAAGACATGTAGTTCATGCTTGCAAATAAAAGCCAAGGAGCTTTCCATATGAACAGGTGTTCAATTCGTCACAATGCCGTGACCGTCCTGGCCGCGGCGATTGTACTTTCCGCACCTGCGGGCGCGGCCGCCGAAAACGCACCGATCAATGCCGTCGTCACGATAGGCATGATCGGCGACGTCGTCGCCAATGTCGGCGGGGACTGTGTCGCGGTCACACAGATCATGGGCGCTGGCGTCGACCCGCACCTCTACCAGGCCAGCGCACGCGACGTGCGGACGTTCCAAGAGGCGGACGTCATCTTCTTTTCCGGCTATTCGCTGGAGGGGCAGCTGGGCGACGTGCTGGACCGGTTTTCGGAAATCACGCCGACCGTCGCCGTCTCGCCGGCCTCGATCGATCCGGCCAACCTGATCACCGTGGCCGATGTCTACGGCATCGACCCGCATCTGTGGATGGATGTCAGCCTGTGGGCCGAGATCGCGCCAACCATCGCGAGCACGCTGACTGAGATCAGACCGGGCTGCGCAGAGACGATCGAGGCGAATGGGGCTGCGTACGGCGAAGCCCTGGCGGCGCTGCACCCGTGGGTGGAGGGCAGCATCGCCACCATCCCGGAGGGCCAGCGCATGCTGGTGACCGCGCATGACGCCTTCGGCTATTATGGCCGCGCCTACGGCATCGAAGTGGTCGGCATCCAGGGCATCAGCACGGAATCGGAAGCCGGTGTTGCGGACATCCGGGAGATGGCCGATGTGGTGACCGACCGGGGCGTCCCGGCGGTGTTCATCGAAAGCACCATCAATCCGCGCACCGTCCAGGCCGTGATCGACGCGGCGCGCGAACGGGGGCATGAGGTGGAGATCGGCGGCGAGCTCTATTCCGACGCCATGGGCGATGACGGAACGGCCGGCGGCACTTATATCGGCATGATTTACGAGAACACCGTCAGCATCGTCGAAGCCCTGGGGGGCACCCCGTTGCCGCTGCCCGCGGCATTGGCCGACTGGGCGGAGCGCTGGGACGTCGCGACAGCGGTGGCAACCGAATGACCCCACGTGGTGACATGGAGCTGCACGAGCCCGGCCTGGCCGTGCATGTGGAAGACCTGACGGTCAGCTATCACGCCAAGCCGGTGTTATGGGATATCGATCTGGATATCCCACCCGGCGTGATGGCGGCCATCATCGGCCCCAACGGTGCGGGCAAGAGCACGCTGTTGAAGTCCATCCTGGGTATGGTGAAACCGACGGCAGGGCACATCATGCTGTTCGGCGCGCCCTATGCCAGGCAGCGCCGGCGCGTCGGCTATGTACCACAGCGCTCCAGCGTCGATTGGGACTTCCCGACAACGGCGCTGGACGTGACGGTCATGGGCCTTTACGGCCAGCTCGGCTGGCTGAAGCGGCCCCGAGCCGGCGACCGCGACAGGGCCATGGCGGCGCTCAACAAGGTCGGCATGGCGGATCTGGCCAACCGCCAGATCAGCCAGCTTTCCGGTGGCCAGCAGCAGCGCGTCTTCCTGGCCCGCGCGCTGGTGCAGGACGCCGATGTGTACTTTCTGGACGAGCCCATGGCCGGCGTCGACGCCACCACGGAGCGGTCGATCGTGCGCCTGCTGCAGGGGTTGCGGGATGAGGGCAAGACCATCGTCGTCGTCCACCACGACCTGCAAACGGTGCGCAGCTATTTCGACTGGCTGTTCATCCTGAACGTCCGGGCGATCGCGCAGGGGCCGGTGGCCGAGGTCTACACCGCCGCCAACCTGCACAAGGCCTACGGCGGTCAGATCGCGCTGTTGGACGCCTCCGCCCTCGCCCGGCCCGAGCCCATGACGGAAGACGCCGTTCCTTCGGCACGGCGCGCGTGATGGACGGACTGCTCGGCCTTCTGGGCGACTACACCATCCGCAACGTCGCCGCTGGTGCCGCGCTGCTGGGGCTGATCAGCGGTGTCTTGGGCAGCTTTGCGGTGCTGCGCCGGCAGAGCCTGCTGGGCGATACGCTGTCGCACGCAGCGCTGCCGGGCATCTGCCTCGGCTTCATGATCGCGGGCACGCGCCATCTCGGCAGCATCCTGATCGGCGCGCTGGTGACGGGCGCGCTGGCGGCGCTGGCCATGCTGGCGCTGACGCGGTTGACACGGCTGAAGACCGATGCAGGCCTGGGCATCGCGCTCAGCGTGTTCTTCGCCATCGGCGTGGTGCTGCTGACCCACATCCAGGGCACCGGCAACGCTTCGCAGGGCGGGCTAGACAGCTTCCTGTTCGGTCAGGCGGCCTCGATCCTGCGCAGCGACCTGTGGGTTATGGGCGGCATCACAGTCGTCGCCCTCACATTGGTTGCGGCCCTGTGGAAGGAGTTCAAGCTGGTCGCCTTCGACCCCGGCTTCGCCGCCTCCATCGGCCTGCCGGTTGTGGTGCTGGAGGTGGTGCTGACGGTGATGATCGCGCTCGCCGTCGTGGTCGGGCTGCAGATGGTCGGCGTGGTGCTGATGGCGGCGATGATCATCGCGCCCGCCGTGGCGGCGCGGCAGTGGTGCCGGCGGCTGGAAAGCATGGTCGTGGTCGCGGCCGTGGTCGGCATCGCCTCGGGCGTGTTCGGCGCCGTTCTCAGCGCGCTGGCCCGCGGGCTGGCGACGGGCCCGCTGATCGTCCTCAGCGCCTCGGCGGTCGTGCTGGTCTCGCTGGCCATTGCGCCGGAGCGCGGGCTGTTGTGGGAGGCGCTGCAGCGCTGGCGCAACCGCCGGCAACTGCGCAGCCGCCAGCTCTTGACCACCATGCATGAGCTGTGCGAGCGCCACGACGACCCCGGCTATCTGGCCGAACAGGGCATGGTCGATGCCATCTATGGCCTCAGCACGCGCCGCGCGCTGGCCGATCTTAGCCGCGACGGCCTGGTGGTGCGGACCACGCATATGCCAGGCGAAGGCGTGCACTGGCGACTGACCGACAGCGGCCACGCCGAGGCCCGGCGTATCCTCGACCCCATGGCCCAGGGAGCGCCGTGATGCTGGCGGCGCTGTTCGACAACATCGCGTTGATGATCATCGCCACCGGCGCGCTGGTCGGCATCGCGGCTTCGCTGGTCGGCACTTTTCTGGTGCTGCGCGGCAACAGCATGCTGACCGACGCCATCAGCCATTCCATCGTCTTCGGCATCGTCATGGTCTGGCTGTTGACGCACGAACAGGCGGGCCCGGTGCAGATCGTGGGCGCAGCCCTGACCGGCCTCTTGACCGTGTTCCTGACCGAGCTTCTGGCCAACACAAGGCGTGTCGCGAACGACGCCGCCATCGGCCTCGTGTTCCCCGTGCTGTTCTCCATCGGCGTGCTCTTGCTGAACCTCTATGCCCGCGACGTGCATATCGACCAGCACACGGTGTTGTTGGGGGAGATCGGTTTCGTCTGGCTGGACACGGTCGATATCGGCCCCTACCGCGTGCCGCACTCGCTTGTGGTCATGGGCGCCATGACGCTGGTGAACCTCGCCTTCGTCACCCTGCTCTACAAGGAACTGAAGCTGGCGACGTTCGACCGCGCCCTCGCCCACGCGCTGGGCTTCGCGCCGGGCCTGCTGTTCTATGCCTTGCTGGCGCTCACTAGCAGCACTGCCGTGGCCGCCTTCGATGCCGTCGGCGCCATCCTGTTCATCGCCTTCGCCATCGTGCCACCCGCGGCCGCCTATCTGTTGACCGACCGGCTGTCGCGGATGCTGGTCTATGGCTGCGTGATCGCCATCGCCTCAAGCGTCAGCGGGTGCTTCCTGGCGGTCGCCTGGGATGTGTCCATCGGCGGCATGATGGCGGTGATGACCGGCGTGTTTCTGGTGCTGGCGGTGCTGTTCGGCCCTCGCCATGGGCTGATTGCCCGCAGCCTGCGGCGCCGCGGCCAGCATGCGGCCAACGCTTGCCGCACGCTGGTGGTGCATCTCTACAATCACGAAGGCGAGCCCCGCCAGGCGGAGGAAAGCGTCACGCGCGCGCTCAGGGAGCATTTACTGTGGGACGCCGTCGCAGTCCGGCGGGTAGTCTCCGACAGTCTCGAGCGGGGCTGGATCATGCGCGACGATGACATGCTGAGCCTGACGCCCGAGGGCCGCGCGGCAGCCCGCGAGATCCTGGAGCCATGGCGCCAGGATGTGGCCGACGCCGCGTGATCGATACGAAACGCCGAAGGGCAGCAGGGAACCATGGGCGAGCAGGGATACGGAGCAGTCGGCGTCATTGGCCTGGGATCGATGGGCCTGGGCATGGCGCAGTCACTGAAGCGCGCAGGCTTTGAGACAATCGGCTGCGATGTAAGCGCCGCCGCGCTGGAACGGTTCGCGGCCGAAGGCGGCGGCACGACGCAAGCCGCCGCAGAGCTGGGCCCGCAATGCGAGGCCATCGTCTCCGTCGTCATCAACGCCGCCCAGGTCGAAGCGATCCTGTTCGGCGCGGACGGCTTGGCCGCCGCCATGCGCCCCGGTGCCATCTTTCTTGCCTGCAGCACAGTCCCGCCGACCTTCGCCAAACAGACGGCCGATCGGCTGGCCGAGCGCGGCGTGCTCTATCTCGACGCCCCGATCAGCGGCGGCCAGGTGAAGGCGGCCGAAGGCGCCTTGACCATCATGGCCTCGGGAAGCGAAGCCGCCTTCGCCAAGGCTGGCCCAGTGCTGGACGCGATGGCGGAAACGGTCTACCGCCTTGGCGACGAGGCCGGACAGGGCTCATCGGTGAAGATGATCAACCAACTCCTGGCCGGTGTGCACATCGCTGCGGCGTCAGAGGCCATGGCCTTCGGCATCAAGGTCGGCATCGACCCGGAGACCTTGTACGAGGTGATCTGCAAATCCGCCGGCTCGTCCTGGATGTTCCAGAACCGCGTGCCCCGGATCCTCACCGGCGACTATCACCGCCCGCAGAGCACGGTGAACATCTTCACCAAAGACCTGGGCATCGTGCTGGACACCGCTCGGCAGCACAGCTTCCCCAGCCCGCTCGCCGCCACTGCCCACCAGCTCTTCACGATGGCGGCGTCCGCCGGCATGGGCGGAGACGACGACAGCTCGGTGGCGCGGGTGTACGAGCGGCTGTCGGAGATTGAGTTGCCGGGGGACCACTAGCAGGCTGTTGAAGACATCTCGCAGGCAGCTCTGCGGATGGCTTCATCGCCGAGTTGACAGGCAAACGCGATCTCGATCGCTCCATCGCCGCTGCCGCCGTTCAACCCAAGGCTGGCCTGGCACCGGCGGCCAGGAACGTCGCCAGCGCGATCCGAACCCCAAACGATCACGAACGCGTGAACGCTGCATCCCTTTGCGGCTTGGCCTCCGTTGATCCTGGCGTGACACCGAAGTCGACCAACGCACCAGGAGACAAGAGATGCCCAACAAGCTGATGTTGACCGGCAGCGCCGCCGACCTGGAGAACAGTTCCTCTGGCAACGACATGGTAGATTTTCTCGACCCCCCTCCAACAAACGCTTTGCCCACTGTTGATCAGGCCGGCAAGGAAGAGGGGGAGGTTGTCTCGTTGCTGACCGACGGTGACCTGTTCATGTTCGACGACGATGCCGAGAACACCGGCGAAAACGACGACGATGGCAGTGACGAAGAGATCGCATTCGATCTGGACACTTACCTGGACCTCGCGTTCTTCAACTCCATAGGCGCGGGCAACGTCATCGGTCACAATGACGATCTCGCCAATGAAGCCGTTGAACCCGTCTATCAGCCGGTGGATCCCGACATCCTTTTCATGATCTGACGACCGCCTGCGCTGAGAGCATCACGATGACCGCGCCGATTGCCGAACCGGACAGGGCAGATCGGCGCGGTCTGCGGATCGCGTTCATCGGGTCAATGTGTCTGCTGGATGATGCAAGCGGCATCGCGCATTCGATCCGCTCGATCCTCGAAGCCCTGGCGCGTCGGGGCGCAAACGCAACCAGCCTCACGGCGTCGCTGTTCGATGCGAACGCCGAAGTGGTCCTGGAGGACCGGATCGGCGGAGAGGGCCAGCAGGTCGAAACCGGCCGCGATGGTATCGTCCGCGTTTCGCGATCGGGCGTTCGCCACCACATTCTCCGGACCGCGAGCAGCCGTAAGGGTAGATTGACGCGTCCGGAGTCGGACCGCATGCACCTGGCCTGTCAGGCGTTTCTCGCGGCGAAGCGGCCCAGCATCGTGATCACCTTCGGCTCTGGATCGCATGCGCGACGCCTGCACGACGCCATCAGATCCTCCGGCGCGCAACTGGTCTTCTATCTTGGAAATGCCGAGATCCCGGGCAGCGAATGGTTTCAGCCCGGGGACCGCGCAATCTGTCCTTCACGCTTTCTCTCCGAGCACTACAGCGCCAGGCTGGGCGCCCCGGTCGACGTGCTCTATCCAATCGTTTCGGCAGACCGTTTCGTCGGCGACGACCCCGCTGCCGTCCGCCGGCGACCGGACCAGCAAGAGCCGGGGTTCATCACGCACCTTAACCCGGTCCCTCACAAGGGACTGACCTTGCTGATCGAGATCGCGCGGCGCGCAGCCCGGGAACGGCCGGGCATGAAGTTCCTGGTTCTCGAAGGACTGATAACCCGCGAGCTTCTGAGACAGGCGTCGGTCGATCTCACGTCGTTCCCGAATATCCAACTGCTTCCGGTTCAGCGTGACATGGCCGCGGTCTATGCAAAGACGGCAGTGCTCCTCATGCCATCCTTCTGGCGCGAAGGGTTCGGGCGTGCTGCGGTTGAGGCGCATCTCTCCGGCGTGCCTGTCCTCGCCAGCCGGCATGGCGGCTTGCCTGAAGCACTCGGCGGTGCCGGCAGTCTCTTGGACATACCGGAGACTTGCGTCGACGAGCCGCTGACCTTTCCGGACGAGCCGACTGTCTCGCGATGGTGGGAGGCCTTGGTCACCCTATGGGACGATCCTGTCGCCTACGCCGTAGCGTCTGAACGCGCCCGGCAGGCGGGCCGTCGCTACCTCCCGGACAGGACAGCCGCAGCAATCTGTCGTCACTTTGAGGGGATGGCGGCCCTTAGAGAGTCTTAACCGACGCCTTGGGAGGCCATCGGGCCAATTCGTTGCACCGGCATATTGGTGGAGAGGATGCGCCGAGGTGGGCGGGCGATGTGAGGGGTGCCCTCTGCGACCTCCACGCGCCCGAAGAAGATAGACGGCGACCTGGGTCCTGACCGCCAACGCGCCGTCTCTCCGAGGCAGTTCATCGGCTTCCCGCGAAGTCGTCGATCAGGCGGACGACCTCGTCGGTGCGGGTGTGGTGGAAGGCGTGGCCGGCGCCGGGCAGGTCGATGCGCTGCGCGTGGGGAACCCGAGCGGCGACCACATCGGCATGGTTCCATGACAGCACGATCGTATCGCGCTCTCCGGTGACCAGCAGCAGCGGCACCTCGATTTCGCCGTACCGCTCGCGCTGAGCCTCAAGATACTGGCTGACATTGCGCATGTCCTCGGCATTGGCGCGGAACGCCCCCGGGCGGAGCGCAAGGACGGCACCGATGCGCGTCCGATAATCCGGCACGGGAGCCTCCGGCGCGAAGATGCCGGCTACGACCTGATCCAGCAGCATCTGCCCTGCGGGGAAGACCACCGTCGCGGCGAACAGCCGGCCGATGACTGGCCAGCCAGCGACCTCGGTATGCCAGCTCACACTGCCGTCCCACGCATTGGCCAAGCCGGCCAGCAGCACACCGCCACGGACCTCATCGGGATAATCCAGAAGATAGGCGAGCACGACGGCACCGCTCCAGGAATGGCCGACCAGTAGGGGGCGGTCGATGCCGAGTTCCTGCAAGGCGCCGTGGACCAGCGCGGCCTGGCGCGCAGGGTCGGGCCAGTCACCGTTGGGCCGTTCGCTGTAGCCGTGGCCGGGCCGGTCGAAGGCGATCACGCGATGACCCTCCGAGAGCCCCGGAATAATGCTGGCGGAAAAGTCGCGAAGGGTTCCGCTGGCGCCATGCAGCAGCACGACCGCGGGCCCGTCGTCGCCCGCAGACACATAGTGCAGCCGGACGCCCTCGACCGTCACGAAGTCGCCGATCGGCGGATAGGTGCGTTCGACCCACCAAGCCGCAGCGGCGGAATAGACGGCGAGCAGGGCCAGCATTGCCCCGAGGCCGACGACGATCTTGGCTGCTAGCCGCATTTGTTCCCAATTGCCGTGCCTGCGCCCGGCACGAACTCCGACCGGTGTCTGTCTCGATCTACGATCGGGAACCGGAAACGGATGCAGAGCCTTTTCTGTCCCTGCTGCGCCCGTCAGCATGACTCGCTGTCCGCTCGATCAGCGCGATCCTGCCGGAGGCGTCCCAATCGACGTAGTCTGCGCGTCACGAGAAGACCCGGCGGCTGGACAGCCGCCCCCCATCACTCCCCCACGCACGGCCACATTGACCCGTTGATCGCATGGCGGCTTCCCCGTCCGACGAACCGGCCGCGCAGACCGTCCTCAAGTTCCACGCGGAAGCCTTGGGAGTTGTCCTGAATCATCCTCAGGAAAGCCAACGCCTCATCATCGTCTGTCAGATGGATCAGCAGGCCATCGGCAGGATCGTCCGATCGGCCCAAAGAGACGTCTGCCAGGGCGAGCCGTCTCGTGTCTCCGTCGAAAATCGTGATGAAGGGGTCGGAAGATATCAGTATCCCGTCATCTCGGGAGGTCACGATATCTGACAGCTCGGGCGTGAGTTCGAACGATACGGACCACTGATGATACGAGCCCCTAGTGCTGCAACGCGCGGCCAAGACAACGAGATGGTCATCGTCGAAGACGCCAACATTGGAAGCGACACCGGAAGAGCGACCCAAATCTTCGCCTGAGTCCGTCTCAACTCTCCATACCTCTACTGTCTCCCTCACGGAGGTCGGGGTCTCCGTGATCGGTGGAAATCCCCAGTCCGGGCCCGACAAACGACTTCTGTAATATCGTGCGATGGAATGCAGCATGCGACGCCAGTTGACGACTTCAGGCGTATCGACAGCCTCGCAATCGCTGGCGTCCGTCTCGACCGCGCAGCCTTCGGCACCAACAGGTCCGCCGCGATGGTCGCCTATGCCGGCGACCGTCTCACGATCCGCTGGAGCGTGATGCCCAAGAGCGTCCACCGCGGCGTCCACAAAGGACGAGCCGTTTTCCTGGGACATCCACCAAAGCCGATTTAAGAGATGGTCAAGGGGTTCCCACACGACACAACCGTGCACGGCCTCAACCCACTCGAACTGGTGGACGGTCATCGGATAGCTGCGTGTCCAGTCCCAGACATGGAAATCAAACGGCGCCCAATCGTCGTCGCAGATCATGGGCGCTGTGAATCGACTCACTCGGTCGGCAGGAAAGTCAGCGCGCAACACCTCCAATTCTCCACTATCGCGCGGTGACTGCCCATGGTCATCGACCAGCGACACGATCAGCGACGCTGACGAGTGCTGGTACGGCAGCCAAGCCGCCTGCGTATTGGCCAGCGCCGCCACCAGCCTGTCATAGGCCAGATAGGCGAAGTGCAGCGCCCGTTCCGCGTCAGCCTGGACATGATGGCCATCGCGCAGCAGTTCCGCGAACGCGTAAGCAGCCAGCGCATGCCCAGCCTCGATGGCTTGGCCATAGAGGTCGATCAACTCTCTGTCGTGGGCGGGAACGGCGTCCCCGTCGCGCAGCCGCGTCGCCAGCGTATAGGCGGCGTCTGCGTCACCGGTGGCGGCCAAGGCGCGCCAGTGTTCAGCCGCGTCACCGAAATCGGGTGCCCCGACGCCTTCGCCCGCCTCCAGCATCTGCGCAAGGCGCTGCGTGGCGCCGAGGTATCCACCCTCCGCCGCCTGCCTGTAGAGCGCCAGGGCCTGGGCGGCGTCCGGCTCGGTGCCGACGCCATCCTGATACGCCTGCGCCAGATTGAACTGCGCGACCGGAATCCCCGCATTGGCGGCACGCTGTAGGAGGACGACGCCTTGCCTTGGGTTCGCAGGCACGTCGCGTGTGCCGCGTTGGTAGAGGAAGCCGAGGTTGTTGAGAGCCAGGACGAATCCAGCCTCCACTGCCTGCTGATAGAGCCTCACGGCCTCCAGTCCCTGTCCGGCCGCATGCAGCGCCCGCGCGTGCATAAAGACGATCTGGGCATGGCGGGGCGCTGTGGGGCTGACCAGCGCTGCCGCTTCGGCGCAGGCGGCGATCGCAGCCTCGGTGCTGATTGCATAGAACGGCACGCCGGTGACACCTTCCGGCAGGTCGGGATCCTCGGTAAACGCCGCCAGCCGGTAGCAATCGCCGATCGGGCCCTCGTCGAACCGCGCCTCAGCGGGCGTAGCGGCGACCAGGATGGACAGGAGAACGGCGGCGAACGGGATCTTGCGGCGGATCATCGGATGCACCCCGCGTGGCTGATGGCCCCAAAGGTGGACATCCTGCAACTTATAGACGCGGCTGGGGCGGAACAACCGGCCTGCCCATCCGCCCAGCACGCCGCCGGGTCGATGCCGGCCCGCCGGAGCTTCCCGGCGGGCCGGCACAGGCCTTGATCGCCCGCGCGCCTACTCGACGATCATCAGAGGCGTCAACTCGCCCCGCCACAGGGCCCCGATCAGGAACCGGAACAGGGTGCCGCCGATTGGCTGCATGCCGTCTTCGGGTTCGTCAGTCGGGAAGACGGCGCGGTATGAGATGCGCGCGACCGCGGCTGCAAGACCGGTGGCGGCATCGGTCGACACGGCGGGCTCGATCGCCGCGTCCAGTTCGGCAAGGCGGTCACCCCAGGCCGGCGGCGCACTGGCCGGGGCGTAGGCCGCCAACCGGTCGGCCAGCACCGCGGCCGCCCGCTCAGCCGTCGCTGCGTCGGGGTAGACCAGAACCACAAGCGCCTCGTCCCGGTCGCCGGCGAACCGGTCGACCAGCGCCGCCATCAGATAGGGCGGCAGCGATCCTTCCGGTCTGAGGGGCAACCCGAAATCCGGATCGATACCGTCGCCTTCCATCAACGGCGCAATCGGGCCCGGCACCGGCATCGTGTCCGCGCCGTCGAGCAGGACGAGTTGCAGCAGCATGCCGTCGAGGCCGGGGTCGGTGGCGGCATGGGCCGCCGTTGCAATCACCGGATCGTCGGCAAGCGAAGGCACTGTCCCTGCAGATGCCGCGACCATCGCTTCGGCCAGTGGCCAGAGTGGGCTGCCGGCCAATCGGCCGTCGCTGATAAAGAGGCGCGACGCCAAACCCAAATCGCCGCCGAACGGATCAGCGGGCGCGCGCCCCGCCAGGTCGACCGATCCGTCCTCTCCACGATGCCAAACGGTCTGGCCGGCGACATCGCGCCCGGCAAAGCCGCGCGCCGACAGCGCCGCGCCGATCGCCGCCCCAGGATCGACCGCGGGGTCGAGGCCCAGCACCATCCCCCAGCCGGGGGACGTCCCGAACTCCAGCTCGCGATGGATATCGCCGACGCCGACGCCCATCAGGCCGGGCATCTCTTCAACCATCAGGCCGAAATGCTGCAGGTAGCGCTGTGCAGCGGAAAGGCGCACCAGCGCCCGCATCGCATCGCCGGCGGGCAGCGACGACAGGCCGGCCTCTGGGGCAAGATCAGCGTAACCCGCCCGAACGGCTGCTTCGAGATCGGCATAGGCCAGCAGCGGCGCGCCACCCCGCGCCGGGGGACCGTCGGGCGCCACAGCCAACAGATGGAACAGCGCCTCGCGACTGCCCGCATAGTGGTGGTCGGCAGCGGCCCCCGACGCACTGCCGTCCTCCGCGCCGGCGGGCAGGAGCCAGGCGGCGGCCGCGAGGGCGGTCCCAGCAATCGCCGCTGCCAGTGTTCTCTTGAGATGCATCGTTTTACTCCTTGTCGATCTTTTCCGTTTAGCCGCTGCTACACGACCGAAGGGCTCGCACTCGGCGGAATGCCCGACCAATCACCAACGTCGGCAAACGGGCTCGGCGTCCCCCACAGGTCCGCGGAGACGCATGGGATGTGCGAGGCACGGGCATGCGTCCGTGGCTATCCAATCAGGAAATCGGCCGACGGATCGGGCCAACTGGGCACCGGGTTCACTAGAGCCCCATCGCCGAAGTCGCCTCCGCCTTGCTCGACGGGCGCGATCTCTCGGAGCGATCGGTTCGGTGTGCCGTCGTCCCACACGAAGTACCCTTCGTCCCCAGGAATGTCGCCGGCACGGTTGATCTGGTTGATCACCAGCAGCGCATCCCTCGGCTCGACGTCACGATTGAGTTCGTTGATCACCAGCAAGACATCCATCTCGTCGCATCCTCATGAAGTGAGCAATCACTCATTTAACAATGGACCGATCGCTCAAGGATGGCAGTGACACCCGTCACATCCGTTCACCGAAGCAGCCATTTGGCCGACGGGGGGATAACAGTCGGATGCTGGCCCAGGTGCGGAGACCGGATCGCTCCCGCCTCACGCGCCTAGGATCGCCAGGCTCACCTTGGGGTTTCCAGCCGGCAGCCCAGATTCGCGCGCGACAGACACATGCAAGAATCCGCGGATCCACAATGCATTGCCGGTGGAGCCAAACACTGACAATCTGCCAATCTAGCCGCCGGCTATGGCGTCAAAGGAGCCGTCCGCTGCCCACCGATCGGCACCACGACGATCGCCGCAACCGCGATCGCTCAGTGGCACGCCTCCCTCACGGTCGCCGAGCCGTTATCCATATTGATGACGACAAGTCGACGGTTTTGCCCGACATCGACAAAGGCCAGGACATAGGGCCAGATCCAGGTATCGCCTTCGCCGTGACATTCGGTCTTCACGGCCCAAGTGCTGACGGGGTCGCCGATCGGCTCGACTTCGACGATCGTGCATCTGCTCTCGTAGAACAGCACCTCGGTCGAGGTGATCTCGGTCGGGACGAGATCGCCCCGGGTCGCGCAGTTGGTGCCGACCATCCCCCAGCGGCCTTCAAACCCGTAAGGCCCCGTCTCAGACGGTGCGGCCGCGGCGAACCCCTGGTGAGGTGTCCACGCGGGCCAGCCGGAAAGGGCCAGTCCGCCTGCCAAGGCACCGAAGAGAACCACCAAACAGACACGTCCCATGACTTCCTCCCCTGTCTGAACCCTGAGAACGTCAATGGCATCAGCGCCCAATCTGGGCATTCGTCTGGAAGGCGCGTCGGGCAGTTCAGCAGACCATTGCTGCTAGGCAGCCTCCCAGATGGCGATGGTGCCCCTTCACACTGGTTCCGGCAACGGGGCCGGGCCGACCGAGCGGCATCGCCCTGAACCTATGGCGTTACGTCCGCCGCAACACGATCACGGCTGCCTTGAGGTCTATGCCCGGCAGGTGGTCGCCGTACTCATCGAAAACCGGCTGCGCCGTGCCGGCGGCGGCGAGGCCGTCGACGACCTCGCGATACGACGCGTCTTCCAGCGCGTGATCGTTGAGCGAGAAGACGAAGCAGCCGCCCGGTGGCAGCAGGCTGATCGCGGTTTCGATCATTGCGGCCGGGGCGTGGCTGGGGCTAAAGACGCCGACGGCGGACATGTTGGCATAGTCGCCCGGTTCGGCCGGGATCGGGGTCGTCAGGTCGCCCCGTGTCAGGCGGCGGTAGACGCCGGGCTTGGTGCGGGCGTGGGCCAGCATTGCGTCAGAGAAATCCGTGCCGTCGATGGTAGCAAAGCCGGCCGCCCGGAAAGCCTCGCCGGACAGTCCTGTGCCGCAGCCGAGATCGAGCAGGGGGGCCGCCACATCCGCAGCATGCGCCGCCAAGGCCACCGCGCACCGCGACGGCGTGACATAGCCGTTGGCCCGCACCTCCGCCTCGTAGGTCGCCGCCCAATCCGAATAGAGGGCCTGAGTGGCCTCACCGCCGTCCAGGTCATAAGCGCGCTGAAGAAAGCCGTCGGCCGGACCGGGTTCGTGCCCGTCGTCGTCATCCATCATGCCGCCCCCACCCGTTTCGCCAGCCTCCGCATCCCGACTCTGGACCGAATCTCGGCTGCTGGAAACGGCTAAAACCGTTCCAGAGCGCAACGCGGCAGCACGTCACTCTTCTGTCCGCCCAGATCATGGGCCCGATCGAAACCGTGTGCCGACGCCGTTAGGGGGCTCTGGGGGCGCGGCCTCCCGCGCCCCTGGGGCGAAACGGTGCTCAGCCCTCCACCCGCCACTCCACCTTCCTGCTGGGGGCGGCCAGCAGGGTGCCGCGGTAGACGCTGATCCGGTGGCGGCCGAACTGGTCGCGGGCCAGCGCCGATGTCTGGAGCCACCGCGGCGTGATCCGATAGAGCAGAAGATGGGCGTCTTCGTTGTTGATGCCGAAGCTGTGGCCCCCATGCTCCTTCTTGACAGGAACGGCAAAGGCGACCGGGTCGCGCACCTCAACCTCTTCGGCGCCGAACTGATCTTCCAGCTTCACCTTCCGGTCGACGGGTTCGCCGTCCAGCACCTGATAGACCTTGAAATGGTCGAGCTGGATCGGGAACGCGCTGCCGGGCTCGACCTTCTGGGCCGGCGCGAGCAGCGCGATGGTGCGTCCGGTCAGGATCTTCTGCGTGCCGAACTGGTTGTCGGCCACCACGACGCGGGTCGGGTCTGGGATCGGATCGGTGACGTTGTACCAGATGAGATGGGCGTGCTTGTCATAGATCGGCTCGCCGTTCTTGCTGACCGGGTTGGCGAACAGGTTCAGATAGACCAGTTCGAGCGCCTCGGGCTCTTCATCGAACTGGCCCTGGACCATGATGTCCCGGCTGATCCGGTCGTTGGCGACGTCGTAGAATTTGAAGTAGTCGAGTCTGTGGTCCTTGGCCGTCATCCGCTGCCTCCTTGGGATCTGGTCAGTCCGGGGTCCGGGGCCTCTCTTGTCCGGCCGCGTGCGCGCCAAGCAGTTGACCGAACATGGCTCGTGACATCAGCGCCAAGCGGACTGCCCATCCGACATATGGCGAACGCAGCACAGGGGCGGCAGGTGTCATGAGGCGAAGCCCGCATCACGAAACATAACCTTAAATGAAGATCGAGAGTTACTATTTCGTTTACTTTATCGAAACGCGCATATCTCGCTGACTTTCATTGCTAATCATTTTAGAAGGGAAAAGAGATACCCTCGCATACCCGGCCAGGCAATATCTCCCGGCCTCCGCCGCCAGCCTCACAGCCCCATGCAGTTGGCGTAGTAGGTCACCGTTGCCGGCCAGTCGGAGAAGATGCCCAGCACACCCACATCCTGCGCCAGCACGTCGATCAGCTCGTACATGTCCCCGTCGTTATCGATGGCATCGGCGATGGACTGGTAGTACCAGCCGCCGCCCGACGCCAGGGGACCCGAACGCTCGATTGTCCAGGTGATGATGTCCAGCCCGGCCTCGCGCGCCGCCAGCGCATAGTCCGACGGCACGACGCTGCCGCTGTCGTCCAGTGTCACCAGCACCCAGAGCGGCGGTGCGATCACGTTCACGCCCTGGTCGGCGAGACCCTGCATGCCCGCGATCGCGTCGGCCATGCCATTTTCCTCGTCGCTGTAGACATCGTCGTCCAGATAGACCGCCTGGGCGCCGAAGGCCGGTGCTGCCGCGATCCAGTACAGCACGTCGTCGAGGTTGAACGACTGCGGCCAGACGCGCGACGGGTCGATACCGGCTGCCACGTACTCGTCGATCAGCTGCTGGGCATAGGCCTCTTGGGTGTAGTCGCCATCGAACGGCATATCGACGCTGGGCGATTTCAACTCCGGCGTGAAGTCTGCGCCCAGGCTGTCGAACAGGGCGATGCTCTCCGCATGGGTCATCAGCGTGCCGGTCGTGGCGTAAAGGTCCGTCCGCCAGTCGGCCGTGCCGCCCAAATACGCTTCGACCGTCGTGGCGCTAGGGTCGGACGCGTCCATCTTGCCTTCAAGCGTGCGGAATTCGGCCAGCGTGATGTCGCTGGTGCAGCAGAGCGCCGAGGCCTCCGTACCGGCTTGCGGATCGGCCGGCGTGAACGGCTCGGTGCATTTGGCCGCCAGCTCCGGGATCGCCAGGATGTTGGTCGTGGTGTGCAGGTCGCATTGGGAATGCCGGCAGACCAGTTGCCGGTCTTGCGTGAAGGTCACGTCGCATTCCTGGATGCCGGCGCCCATGCGCGCGGCGGCGATGTAGGACTCGCGCGTGTGCTCTGGGAACTGCAGCGGTGCGCCGCGATGCGCGATCGAGAATGCGGTCCGCGAGAACGGGCCAGCGGCGCATTGTTCCAGCCGCGATCGCAGCGCGCCCGCTTCCATGTCGTTGATCAGGTAGTACGGCCGGGGGCCGAGCTGGATGCTCTCGTCGGCCTTCGCCTCCGCCGCCAACACAACGAGCATTGCCAAGGCTGCGGTGAGTCGCACTGTCTGCATGGTCTTGGCCATCACGATCTCCGATGGACTGCTACTGTATCGACACCCATCAGCATCCGGCCCGCAGCGCGTCGCCGTGATGATCTATTGATGTCCCTTTGATGAAATGGTGGCGATCCGCGGGACTTACAGATCGTCCTTGATTGACCCACCCGACGACAATGACTATGGTGAGAATAGTCTTCGAAGCAGATTCTAAAAAGTGCAACAATCGATATGTTGAAGAACGAAAGAGAAATTCTCCAGAATTTTCTAGAGGAAAAGTAAAACCCACATAGCGGGAGACCCTTCCCGGAAACCTGGGAACATTGGCGACCCTTCTTGGATACGCGGCCACCGGCAGTATGCCGACGGGATCGCGGACTGGTGTGACCGTCGGGCGCCTGGAAGAGGGTACCCGACCTGGCAACCGCAGATTGGGGGGACTCACAATGGCAACGTTGAAGGTAGCGAACTGGAACATCGAATGGATGAACCGCTGGTTCACCAGCGATAAGGACGGCCCCCCGCAACTGAAGCCGTCGGCCGAGATCAGGGGCGTGACCGACATTTCGGCCCTAGCGACCCGGGTTGCCAATGTCGTCCGGGCCATGGGCGCGGATATCCTGACGGTTCAGGAAGGGCCCAGCCGCCGCAGCGAAATGGCGCTGTTCGTGCGGGACTTTCTGGACGATGGCTACGACATCATCGGCCCAGCGGCAAAGGGGCAGCAGAAGCTCTACATGCTGGTCGACAAACAGTCCGCCGCGGTCGCCGGGACGGTGCGGGTGGAAGAGGAGCTGGGCGTCGATTTCGACGATGTCTGGGAAGTGGACATCGACGCCGATATGGAGGTGGACGACTATCGCTTCACGCGGCCGCCGCTTGTGGTGAAGCTCGAAACCAGCACCGGCAAGTCGATCCGCCTGATCACCATCCACACCAAGTCGAAATACGTCCACAACGGCAAATTCATGTGGGAAGACCCGCTGCGTCGGCAGGACTTCGTGACCCAGGCGCTGAAGGCCAGGCGGCGGATCTCGGCCGAAGCCATGCGCATCCGCGAATACATCGAGCGCTGCCTGCATGACGATATCTCAGCCCCTTTGATCGTCACCGGCGACTATAACGACGGACCGGGCCTGGACTATTTCGAGCGCCGATACCTGACACACAATGTCGCCGGGATGATCGCCGGCAGCCCGTTCCAGCCGCAGTTCATGCTGCGCCACGCGTTCATCGACGTAATGGCGAAAGAGCTGAACTTCACGGCGATCTTCGACGACTTCATCGACGACATCCAGAACCGCAAGATCCTGCTGGACCACATCTTCGTCTCGGCCAGCCTGTTCTGGAACGCCGACGGCAGCCGCAACGCCGAGGGCTTGATCGAGCACGACGTGTTCAACGCCGAGATCGACCACAACGCAGAGCCGGACTCGCGCCAGCATCTGCCCAGCGACCATCGCCCCCAGACGGTGACGCTGGAGGTCTGACCGGCGTCGCTATAGTCCGCGCTCCCCACCGCTCCGCAAAGGACCGGCGGGGAGCGCCGGTCACTCTACGGGGTAGAGGCCGTCGGCATACTGCCCCTGGTGATAGCCTTTGATGCCCACAAGGCGCGACAGTTCGCTGCCGATCGGACCCCCGTCTGCGATCTGCCCAAGAATGCGGCCGAAATCGTAATGCGGCCGCCAGCCCAGATCCGCTCGCGCCCGCCGGTTCACATAGACGCGATCGATGCTGGGGAACATCCTGTACCCGCAGCGGTCGTAGATCCGCGCGAAATCCGGGAAATGGTCGGCGACCACGGCCGAGGGCCGGTCACGCAGCGCGCCCAGATCGCCGGGCTCGAACGGCGTGGTGGCGCTGACGATGTAGCGGCCGTGACCGATCTCCGCGGCCCGATCCATCGCGGCGACATGCGCGGTTACGGCGTCTTCCAGATCGACACGGCGGAACAGGAACTCGTTCGCCTTGGCGTTCGCGTCGGCGAACGCGCCGCGGATGGCAGCGCTATCATCCTCCTCAGGGAAGAAGCGCGACGTGCGCAACACGATCGTGTTCAGGCCATGCCGGCGATGGAAGAGCTCGCAGAGGTCTTCTGCCGCCGTCTTGGTGACGCCATAGATGTTCTTGGGCACCGACTGAACCGTCTCGTCGATCCAGGCAGCGGGGGCGCCAGGCGGCGGGGTGAGCGCCGCCCCGAAAGCGCTGGTGGTACTGGTGTAGAGGAATGCCGACACCCCAGCGGCCAGTGCCTCCTCCAGGAGGGTCAACGTGCCCGTGATGTTGGTGTCGACGAAATCCTGCTTCGAATGGGTCGCCACGTGGGGCTTGTGCAGCGTGGCCGTGTGCAGCACGGCCTGCACGCCGGCGAGGCACGCGCGGACCAGCGCGCTGTCGGTGATCGAGCCGACCCGATGCGTGTAGGCACTCGGCAGGACATCAAGGCCCACGGCCTCGTGACCGAGGTCGCCCAGCGTGCGCATCAGCCCCTCGCCGAGATGCCCGGCGCTGCCCGTCACCAGAACCTTCATCGCCGTCCCCGCCCGACCGCCCCGCCGTCCTTCCGTTCAGGCCGCCCTTGTACCGCCGCAGACAGTCGCCCGTCGATGGGAGGAGGTGCGTCGCAAGGTCAGGGTTCCGGAGATCGGCTCACGCTTCCGGGGCCGTGAATTCAAGGGAAGGCGCGCCACGACATCTTCATGGTCACGTAGGCTGGGCTATGACGCGCGACGCACCGGTTCGCCGTCATCCGCGACTGCGGTGGTCGCTGCCTTTCGCACCTTCGGCCTCTTATCCAGCGTCTCTTCATAGGTCTTGAGCATGGCAAGGTTGTCGCCGCTCTCGTGCTGGATCGGCGTGATCGCCAGGTCGCTATAGCCGTGCCGTGCGGGATCGCGGTCGATGCGCTTGGCGATGCGGGCATAGCGTCTGTAGAGCCCTGCCCACCGGGCAAGCCGGCCGAAAAACTCCCAGCCGCGGCGCGGATAGAAAGTCAGGGGGCTTTCGATCGGGAACCCCGGCCGCCGCTGGGTGCGGATCTTGCGTCGAAGAACGCCGCCTTCCAGCGCGTGCACGCCCTCGATCGTGTGCGAGCCGTAGAACCACACCAGCGGGAACACCATCTTGCGGGCGGGACGGCCGAAGGCGACGGCGCGGCGCATGATCGTTTCGATATGGCCGTCTTCGTAATAGCGATGCCACGCGTCGTCATACGCGGCTTCCCACTCGGCCTTCGACATCCGGTCGTGCCCGGTGGTCACATGCACAACGTCGTACTTGTTGAGATCGGGATCCATCCACACGCCGCGATCGTGAAGCTTCTTGTGGTCCTCCGATCCCGGCAGCGGGGTCAGAATGAAGAACTCCAGCATATCCAGCGGCAGTTCACGCTTGATGATGTCGATGTCGCGGCGGATCCCGTCCGCCGTATCGCCAGGGAAGCCGAGGATATAGCCGGCGAACGCCATGACCCCGGCGCGCTTCCAGCCCTGGATCATGTCGCGGTATTCCCAGATCCGGTTCTGGCGCTTCTTGGCGCCCGACAGCGCATCGGGGTTGATGTTCTCAAGGCCGATGAACACCCAGTTGCAGCCGGCGCGGGCGCATTTTTCGATGAAATTCGGGATCTTGTGGCACAGGGTGTCGACCTGAAGGATGAACTTGAACTTGAAGCCTTCCACCTCGCGCAAATGGATCATGCGGTCGATGATCTCTTCCCAGTCCCTATTGCGCGCGAAGTTGTCGTCGGTGATGAAGAACCGCCGGATGTTCTGTTTGGCGTTCTCGCGGATGATGTGCTCGACATCGTCAGCGGTGCGCCGGCGCGACTTGCGCCCCTGGACGTTGATGATGGTGCAGAAGCTGCACTGGAACGGGCAGCCGCGGCCGGCATCGAAGCTGGAATACTTGCCCAGCACCCGCACGACCGTCTCGCGGGGCAGCATGGGCACGGTGGACCCGGCCATGTCGGGCAGGTCAGCCAGGTAGTTGTAGACCGGCTGCGGCGTGCCGGCGTGGATTTCCTTGATCAGGCCGGCCATGCGGTCTTCCGCCTCGCCGGCGAACAGGATGCAGCCCATCTCCGTGGCCCGCCGCGTCATCGCGTCGGCATCGGGCAGCATGGAAAGGCAGCCGCTGACATGGAAGCCGCCGATCACGACCGGCAGCCCGGCGGCACGAAACCGGGTCGCGAGATCGAGGGCCCGCGGGAACTGGTTGGACTGCACGCCGACCAGCCCGACAAAGCCGGCGCCGGCGCTCTCGATCTCCCTGATGATCTTGGAGACGTCGACCACCGTGTTGGTCTCATCGAGCGGCACCGCGGAGATCTCGATGTCCGGCCCAAGCACCTGGGCCTCGGCGCATTCCGTCACCAGCGCATGGACGGATGCCAGCGAGTTCGACGGGATCATGGAGCGATGCCACTGGATGACATAACCGTCATCGTCGTAATGCGATGGCTTGATGAGAATGATCCTGAAACGGCGGCCGACAACTCTACCAATATTATCCATTGTCCGCCCCGGTTCCTCGAAATTGATGTGGCACTGTCGCCGATATGGACAGCCGCATCAATCGATGATGGGCCGGCAGGCTTGAAATGCCGCAGCCTCGCAACAATCCATCGTCGGCTCTCCAAGCGACCTTCGGGCCGCATGCTGCACCGATCGTCACCGCCCAGGGCCACTCAGGGCGTTGAAGACCAACGTCTCGCAATCGGACGTGACCGAGCATCGCAGTTTACCACCTGCGGATCGACGGGTGCGGTCAGTAGGCGGACCGGTCCCTCTTACCGCCGCCGTTCGGCGCGGACGTTGAGGACGTTGCCGATCACGATCAGGGCGGCGCCGGCGAAGATGGCCGCTTCCAGCGGCTCGTCGTACAGAAGCATGCCGACGACGGCGATCAGGGGCAGGCGAAAGAAGTCCATCGGCGCCACGATGGACGCCGGGGCGGCGGTCAGCGCCGAGGCGATGCACACATGCGCCGTCAGCCCACCCAGCCCCACCGCCACGATCCAAGGCAGCTGAGCCATCGGCGGCAGGGCCATGTCGCCGTCAACCACTGCGCAGGCGAGGCCCATGATGGCCTGCAGCAGCGTCATCCAGAACATGATCGTCCACACCGTCTCGGTGTCGGAAAGCGCCTTGGTCGACAGATAGCTGCAGGCGAAGCCGACCGCCGCCAGCAGGGCTGCGTACTGGCCGATGCCGACCTCGGTGACGCCGGGGCGCGCCACCACTAGGATCCCGACAAAGCCCAGCACCGCCGCCAGCAGGCGAGTGCGCGTCAGCCGCTCGCCCAGCACCAGAGGGGCGAGCAGAGCCACCCAGAGCGGCGTGGTGAACTCCAGCGCGAAGACCTGCGCCAGAGGAATTATCGCCAGCGCATAAAACCAGAGATTCTGTCCGGCGAAGTGGAAGATGTTGCGCACCAGGTGCAGGCGCGGCCTATGCGTGCGGATCTCGCTGACCCGCCCGGCGACAAGCCCGAAGGTCGCGACCAGCACCAGCCCGATCAGCGACCGGTAGGTCATGATCTCGAACGTGTCGAGATCCGACGCCATCTCCCGGCCCGCCACCGCCATCACCGAGAACGAGCCGATGGCG
The DNA here is from genome assembly GCA_028285185.1 of Anaerolineae bacterium. Classification (GTDB taxonomy): domain Bacteria; phylum Pseudomonadota; class Alphaproteobacteria; order DSM-16000; family Inquilinaceae; genus JACKIG01. Next base: position 61,601 of record JANQQD010000325.1, read on the forward strand.
CCCGTCATCCAAAGCGCTGCGACCAGCGGCCCGCCGCGCGCAGGCGTATCGGCCGCGGCAGACGGCGCGTCGTCGGCCACTTAGGGCCCGCCCGGCTGCCAGAACTGCAGCCAGCGAAAGGCGTCGCGTACGGCCGTATGCACCTGATCGAGGCCGAGCGCCATCATCCAGCCGTGCCAGGTCTGGCTGGCGAGGATGATCCAGTCGCGCACCATGCCAAGCTCGAACGGCAGCTCGACCGCCCAGTTGGTGATCGAGCGGCTGTTCAGCATGGCGGCGATCAGTGTGGCCAGCGCCAGGATCCAGGCGATGCGGCCGACGCGCATCGGGTGCATGCCGGCAAACAGGTCCAGCTCGGCCGCATGGCGGCGGAACGGGGCGGTGCCGCGGACGTCTTGGGTGGGCTGACCGGTGTCGCTCATCGCCGCCTCGTCAGAACTGGAAATAGATGAACGGCGCCACGCCGTCCGGCCCACAGGCGTCGATCACCACGATGGCCAACGCCAGGACCACGGCCTGGGCCGGCAGCGGCAGGCCGGCAAATGTCCGCTCGATCGCTGACGTCACCCGATGCGGGATGAAGTGCAGGGAAAACCCGACCACCAGCAGCCCCAGGATGAAGGGGCTGAAGAACTCCGACGGGGTCTCGAAATCGGCGAACCCTGAGAGATAGTCCCAGGCGATGGTCATGTTCTCCGCCCGGAAGATGATGAAGGTCAGGCATAGGAAGTGGAACACGGCGGCAACCGCGACCACCCGCTTCCACAGGGCCCGACGCGGCTGCGACTTGTCCCACCCTAGCACATTCTCCAGGGCCATCGCCGCGCCGTGCAAGAACCCCCAGAGCACATAGTTCCAGGCCGCCCCGTGCCACAGCCCGCCCAGCACCATCGTCGCCATCAGGTTGCGACGGGTCTTCCATACGCCGCCCCGGCCGCCGCCGATCGGGATGTAGAGATAGTCGCGCAGCCAGGTGGACAGCGAGATGTGCCAGCGCCGCCAGAATTCGCGGATCGACTCCGACCGGTAGGGCTGGTCGAAATTGCGCTGGAAGCGATAGCCCAACAGGGCCGCCACGCCGATGGCGATGTCGCTGTAGGCGCTGAAATCGCAATAGATCTGGATGGTATAGCCGTAGATCGCCAGCGTCAGGTCAAATGCCCCGTAGAAGAACGGGTCGAAGAAGACGATATCGACCATCTCCGTGGCCAGATAGTTGGCCAGGATCACCTTCTTGAACAGGCCGATGACGATCAGCAGCAGCCCCAGGCTGGCCAGGATGCGGTCGGGCTTCGGCCCCTCGCCGTCGCGCGCCTCGATCTGCGGCAGGAAGTGGGAGGCACGGACGATCGGCCCCGCCACCAGCTGCGGGAAGAACGAGATATAGAGGAGGATGTTCAAGAGCGAACGCGTGGCCGCCACATGGCCGCGATAGACGTCGACGACGTAAGAGATGCCCTGGAAGGTAAAGAACGAGATGCCAACCGGCAGGATGATCTCCAGGAACGGCATCTCCCGTTCCAGGCCCAGGCTGAACATCAGGTCGTTCAGCGAGGTGATGAAGAAGCCGTAGTATTTGAAGAAGGCGAGGACGCCGAGATTCATCGCCACGGCCACGGCGACGATGATCTTGCGCCGGGCGGTGTCCCTCGTGCCATCCAACAGCGCGCCGGCGGCATAGTTGACCAGCGAACTCACCAGCAGCAGGAAGCAGAACCGCCAGTCCCAATAGCCGTAGAAGAAATAGCTGGCACCGACCAGGAAGGCCTTGCGCGCCTCAGCCCGCGGCAGCAGCCACCAACTGACGGCAAACACCAAAAGAAAGAAAACGCCGAAGTCGAAGGTAGGGAACAGCATCCGGGCGGGTCTTTGTCATTCTTAATTGTGCCGCCCGGGCACGGGTGGCGGGAGGGCCGGCTTAAGGCGTCAGCGCGGCACCTCGGCGATGTCGGTGGCACCTGGCAGCCGATAGGTGGCGTAGTGGCGCATGATATCCTGGAACAGGGCGTCCGCACTCATGCGATAGCCGTCAGTGCGGAAATGGACATGGTCGTCATAGGCGAGCGACGGCTCGCCCACGGCCCAGCGATGGGTGCCGCAGGTCCCGCCCATCACCTGCGACCAGTCCCAGAAATATGCCCCCTCGGCCGCCGCCACGGACCGCTGAACCTGCCGGACCACATCGAGGTTCGGCGGCGGATGCCAGCGGCAATAGCGGCTGTCGGTGTTGCGGCTGCGATACAGCTCCTCGTAGCTGGCGACCTCGCTGGCCTCGACCGGGCCGCAGGAATAGCTTTCGCCGTTGCAGCCGCGCGGCAACCGGTTGGCATCGGGCGGGCCGGCCACCACGATGGCGGCATTCGGGGCCGCCTGCCGAAGCGCACGGAGCCGGGTGCGGAAGTCCGCGGTGTACTCCTCACGCGTCAGGTCGTCGTTGAAGCCTTCGTTGGTGCCGTAGGCCAGTACGATCATGGCGGGGTCGCTGTGCCCGATCTCCCAGGCGAGGGTTCCCGGTTCCCACCGGCCGATGATGTTGATGGTGGTGCCGACGATGCCGTGGCTCTCATAGAGCACGCCGGAATTGCCGCGCCGCGTGGACCAGCTGAGCAGGCTGACGCGCCCGTCGCCCATCGGCCGCAGCGTCAACGAGCGGCTGCCGGGCGACACCGGAAGGTCCAGCCGCGCCGCCCGCGCCACACTGCCTTCGGTCGGCAATTCGTGGACGACACGCCCGTCGACGCTGACCTCGATCGTGCCGCCGCCCGGCTGGGCCAGGACCACCAGCTCGACATGGTCGAAGCCCTGCCCTTCCTCGCTGGCGAGGATCATCGCGGCGTCGGGGTCACTGCTTGAGGTCCGGAATCCGCTGATGCCAAACAGGCCGAAGGCGTTGGACCCATAGCTGCTGTCGACGGTCCAATCGCCCGTCTGCTCAGCACTGACAAGGGTCGGCCGGTAATAGTCGAACGGCACGCCCGGCGGCAGGGTGCCACGCCCCGCAGCCCCGAACCGGTCCTGGAACAGTTGGCGAAGCCGGCCGGAAAACTTGTCGCCGGCGGTATGGCTGTCGCCGAGATGCAGGATGGTGACCGGGCTACCGCGCTGGCCGCTCTCCAGCGCCTGAAGCTGGGCGAACAGCGGCATCAGCGTCTGCGCCTCTGGCGCTACGGCACCACGAACACTGCCCGTGCCCGTCGCCCGGCTGGCGGTCGACCCGCAGCCTGCCAGCGGCAGCACGATCACACCGAGAACCAGCGCCAGAAATCGGAGACGCGAAAGCGCTCTCATTGGGTCGCCTCCTCCTCCGCCGCGGCGTCGTCGAAGAGCGCCAGCTCCTGGTCCATGACCATCAGGATGTGATCGGCGATCATGGCGTAGCCGCGCGATGTGAAGTGGACGCCATCGTTGTGGCGCATCAGGCGCGAACGCCCCTCATGATCAGGCAGGTATGACGTGAAGTTCCCATCGGCATCGGCCGTCAGCTCCCAAAGCGGGACGAAGGTCACGCCGATCTCTTGCGCCGCCTGCTCGTAGATGGGGTTGAGGCGCTGGGCCGAGGTCGTCAGGTGGCGTCCGCGCACGGAGGGCAGCCCCATCCAATAGGTGTTGATGCCGGCATCGACCAGCCGCTGCATCATGGCCTCGACACGCTCGCGGTAGACATCCTCCCAGCCTTCGGCGCCTAGCTGGATCCACTCGCCCTGGCCAGCGTAAAGCGCCTGGCCGTCATTGGCCCCCATGGAGACGACGGCCGTGTCTATGGGATCCGCTGCCAGGTGTTCCTCCAGCGCCTCGGCCCAGTCGTAGTAATCCGGCCGCGCCAGACCGGTGGAGTTGCGGGCATATCGCAGGAATTCAAAGCGCTCTTCCCGCGCCAGCTTGCGATAGAGCCCACCCCAATAGCCATCAGCCAGGCTGTCGCCGAGCACGGCGACGGTCATTACTCCGTCGCCGTTGATGTCCGCGGTTCGGGCCGCAGATGTCGCCGGAGGCGCCGGATCGCGGTCTTCGATCGCGCGCGCCGGACTGCAGACGCCGATCAGGGCGACGAGCGCGATGACCGGCGCCCAGCGGGTCGACCGCAAATGAGCAGCGAATTTCTGCAACGACCGGCCCCCCAGGAGTCGATGAACTGCACGAATACTGAATGCGGCGGAATAGAAGTCACTGCAGTATCTTCGGTCAAGCCGTTGATGTGCAGCAGCGATTGGTCGCAGGGGTATTGGTGTC
>JANQQD010000330.1 GCA_028285185.1 Anaerolineae bacterium
CGAGCCCCTGCGGCGCGCAGGGCGCTCTCCGCAGCCGAGAGTTTTTCCTCGGCACGGTCGACGATCACCAGCCGCATGCCGAGAGCGGCGAACTTCAAAGCCACTGCCAGGCCGATTCCGGACGCCCCACCAGTGACTACGGCGACCGAGTCAGAGTTGAATGCTGGGTGCGTCATTGATCCCATTCCTTCATTGCGGACGGCGAGCTGACTGCCGGAGTTATAGGGACATAGTATCTAATTGGCTGGCTCGGCACTCTGTGGCTTCGGCGCCGGCTTGCTTTTCTTCAGTGTGCGGCCCGTCTGCTCTTCGAGTTGCGCGATCCAGCCGGGGTCGCCACCCGTCGCACCCCGCGCTGGGTCACGCGGTGCGGCAGGCCGGGGACGACGAGACGAGCCAAGCGTGCCATGGCTCCAGAGCAGCCGCCGGCGAAGGGAGCGGCGAGGGGGGCGCAGTTAAGTATTACGCCCTGGAATCCGATGTCCCCAAGATCCGAAGCCGGCGTCTCGGTTACCGTGTGGTCACGAGCATCTTTTGTTGCTCTCTATTTCCGGTTGCCGAATTATCGGTAAAGAGACATAACGCTAGTGGTCGGCGAAGCTCGCACAGCACGGTCGTGACGTCCCACCGGAGCTCAATATGCAGGTCATCGGCCGCACTTTGTCTGTCATCCTTGTCGCTGCGGCCATGCCCCTACCGCCATTGGCCGCCGCACAGGAGATCTGTGATCCGGAGCTTCGGGTCAGCGCCGACGACCCGAACGGGTACCGATTGCGTGGCGACCGTTGCGAAGGGCTGTTCATCGAGAGCGTCTCGGGCAGCCTGAACCTCGCCTCGCTTCACTTCGCCCCACGGGGATTCCCCGTGGCCTTCGGCGAGACGGTGGGCATCACCTCGACACCTGCAGCGGATTCGGCGGTGCGCCTGCGCATCGTCTCGCTGAAGCGGGGCGTACACTACCGGATGGACACCGTGCGATCACCCGACGCTGTCGCCTATAGCTGGTCGACCGACCTTGTCGATTCTCTCGCCCTCTCTGACGAAGATCTGGGCCTGCTCAGTTGGGTGGTCATGGACGTGGGTGGCCGGCCTCGCACCGTCTACTCCCCGGTTCTTGTCGATGGAGGATCTGGGAGGGTTGAGGTCGTTATCGTGCCCGATGTCGCGCTTGACGAAGTCTATGTCAGCTTGCTGGCGACAGACGATCGGGGGACTGAAGGCGGCTATCTCGAGTTCGAAAGACCGGTTGATCTGGGTTGGTATCCTGCGCATCAGCCGGTCTCGTTCCCGTTATCCGCAGAGGGTAACGGCAGGGGGCTGGATGCCGGGTTGTACCGGCTCGAAATCGGCGCGGTTATCGAAGGCGGGGGTGCGGGGACGCTGGAAGTCTACCTCCACCTTGCCGACCGGTAGACGCGGGGGCGGGGGGCGGCACGGCGTATGGGCAAGTCCCGTCCAGAGGATCAACTGACGGACCTCCTCCGGGCTGCGACCGATCAGGTGGCACGGGACGCCGTGCAGGGCAGCGGCAGCATTTCCGCCGAGCAGTTCGAGCACTTGGAGCGTCTTGCCCGGACGGTCGAGTTCCGCCGCATGGCACAACCAAAGCCCCGGCCGAACCGTTGGTTCCTGGGGCTGATAGGGCTGACGTTCGCGATCGTCGGCGTCCTGCTCTTCGTCCCAGTTGGCGAGACGGAGATTGTGATCGAGGTGCGGCTTGAAGAGGTCGCGTTTCGACTGGCAGGCGACGACGGAGCCGACGACCCTGCGACGCTGCGTCAGACCTTGTTGCGGCGCGGGACCAATGTACGGATGCTTGGCGTTTCCGGCGCGCAGCATGTGCGCGTGCGTGGCGACCGGGATGACCAGTGGCCGCCAGAGGGCAGTCACGTGCGCCTCCGCACACGCGACGTCGACCAGCCGTCACATGTCACGTTGTCGGATGTCGTGCTTCCCGCCGGCAGCTTCATCGCCATCGACCCCCCGGCTGCGGCGGGCGCATTCACGCTGACGCTGGGCGACGCAGACATCGAGATCCGAGCCGACATGATCGGGAGCGTGGAGATGACGGCCATGGGGGCCGGATCGCGCGAAGAGACCTTCAGTCGCCCCCGAGCGGCGACGTTCCACACCGCGGGCGATCACATTCAGCTGGATGTGGAAGTGCAGGATCTCTCCGCCGTCCGCTTTGCCCCGTCCATCGAGATCAGTGCTATCTCGTTCTACGGGAGTCGGTTCGGACGGTCCTACACGTCATCCATCCTGTCCGGTGCCGTCTATCTTGAGGAACTGGACGGCGAAGTGCTTGAGCTGCGCCGCGGTCAGGAGCTGCGAATGGACAGCTTCACCGGCAGCATTCGCGCGCTTCGGCTGGAGCCGGACTCCATCGAGTTGCAGTTGCAGGGCCGGGTGCGCGGACTGGAAACCGGATCGCACGGCACGCCGCGCAGCCTGATGCCGACTTGGCTGGAGTGGCTGGCGAGCCGGCACGGCCTTTCGCTGTTCTGGGGCACTGCGTTTTACGTCGTCGGTTTGATCGCTGCGGCGCTGCGTTGGTTCCGGCTCGCCAGCGCCTGAGACAGCCGCAAGAACGGGGGATGTCCCATGAGGTACGGCAGGCGAATCTCCTCAATATGCATCATCGTCGTCCTCGCCATGGCGGCGGTAGCCCAGCCCTCCCTCGCGGCTGCCCAGGACCGCGAGACAGTCAGCCGGCTGATCGTCATGATTCGCGGAACCCTCGGCGATGGCGATACGACGGGTGCCGGCATCATCGTTGGCCGGACCGCTGACCGGATCTACATTGCAACGGCGAACCATCTTGTCCGCCGGCGGATGCACGAGGCGGAGGCGCTTGAGGTTCTCTTCCGATGGCGGCCGGGCGAGTGGGCCGAAGCGCGGCTGTTGTCGAACGCCGACAGCGACCTGGACCTCGCCGTCCTCAGCGTTGCCGATCCGGACATGCTTGGCGACGTCCAGCTGCCATGGGAGGCGCTGGCCGACCCCGGAGAGCTGGCGGCGGGAATGGAGGCCAGGCCCATCGGCAATCCAAGCGGCCAACACTGGTTCGCCCCTGTGGGACCGCATCTTGTGCACAGCACGACCAGCGACACCATTCTGACGGAAGGACAATACGTTCCGGGGCACTCCGGCGGGGCGCTGGTGACCGGCGACTGGCGGATCGTCGGCTTGGTCCGGGACGGCAGCGCCCTTCTGGGCCAGGCCATCCGCATGGACCGCGTCACGGAAAGGCTGGCCGTCTGGGGATATCCCATCGCTCTCAGTATCGGGCCCGGCGGCGGGACGGCTCCTGATCTCCCGTCGCTCCGGCTTTCTGCAACGCCTCTCGGGCAATGGGGCAGCGAAGGCGAGGGGCCAGGGAGGTTCGTGGAACCCTGGGGCATTGCTGCGTCGTTTTCCCTGGGGCGTGTCTACGTGGCCGACCGAAATGGCGTGCAGGTCTTCAGCATGACGGGCGCCTATCACGGCGAGCTCGTGACCGATCAAGGCGCCATTGTAGGGAACTTCGTGACCGAGAATTCCAACGGCGCCCCGTACGCGCTCAACTTCAACTCTTGGAACGGGCAGGATCAACGGGTCGAGTTTTTCGAGTATGGCGGCCAGAGGAGCGTTGGGTCCTTTCCCATTGCCGATGCCTCCCCAAGAAGCATCGATACCGACATCTACGGAGAGGACATCTTTGTCACGGACATTCGACACAATCGCGTTTTGCGCTATAGCGGCACCGGCCAGCTAGTTGGCACCTGGGGTCAGTCTGGTACGGCTCTGGGGCAATTCCGAGATCCTTGGGGGATCGCCGTGGATCGCTACCAGAACCGGCGGGTGTATGTCGCTGACACTGGCAATAACCGCATTCAGGTCTTCACGCGCGACGGCGTATTCGTCACGAGTTGGGGGAGCCCGGGGAGCGGAGTTGGTCAGTTTGACCAGCCCATCGACGTCGCAGTCGATCCGGAGGGCCGGATCTACGTACTCGACAAGGACAATGCGCGGGTACAAGTGTTCAGTTCCGATGGAGAGATCCTGGGCGTATTTGGCAGCCTTGGTTCTGGGCCGGGTGAGTTCCTTGACCCCTATGGCATAAGCGTCGACGGCCGGGGCGTGGTCTACGTGACCGATACCGGCAACAGCCGCGTCCAGTACTTCGGGATCAGCGCGGCGCCTTGAGGCAATTCCAGTCGACCCAACGCTCGGCCACCAAGGCAGCGCCGTACTCGACAGCGGATCGCGACCGGCAGGACGCCGGCGGTGGGGGTGACCCGGGTCTGACGACACACGCCGTTGGGTACCAGTTCGATCTTGGCGGAAGCTCTTCGATGACCTTGCCTCGAGAAATGCCCGATCGATCCAAGTAAGATGATCGTCCGTCGACCGTAGTGGCCATGGCCATCGGTGGACGGTGACGGCAATGATCAGACCGCAAGGCCCGCATGGTAGCCGATGATGGAGTTGCCCGATGACGCAGTCCGTTGCAGCGACGCTTGAGGCGGCGGCGGCGCGCTACTCCTGCAGCGATGCGGAGTTGGACCGTTTCGCCAGACATCTGCAGGCACTGCCGGCCTATCAGGCCGCGCGCATCAACCCCTTCGCGTTCGCTGAAGCCGCCGGGATCGGCGTGGAGACGGCCATCGACCTGTTCGTGCATGGCGCCAAGCTGGGCTTGTTCGACCTGGAATGGGGCATGGTGTGCCCGCTGTGCGGGGTGATCGCCCATGCCGTGACCGAGCTGGACCGGGTGGCGGAAGACGTCGTGCATTGCGCGCTGTGCAATCAAGACACGCCGTCGGTGCTGGACGACACGATCGAGGTCAGCTTCGCCTATGCGCCGCCGGGTGCCGCCCTGGATGTGCACTGCGACTTCGCCACCTATCAGCACTATTACACGTCGTCCAGCTATCCTTATCGCGATCAATGGCGGGACTATCACGGGCGCCATACGGTGGCCGACCTCCGCCTGGCGCCCGGTGAGACGGCGACGATGCCGCTGGCCCTGGAGGCCGGTCAGACCTACCGGCTGCTCTGCCTGGACACGCATTCCGGTGCGGACCTGGTGGCGGCGGAAGACGCGGCACCCGCCGGGGCTGAAGGCCCGGTTGCGCTTACTCTGTCCGACGCGGGCTTCTCACAATCCCGGGTGACGCTTCCGGTCGGAGAGGCCGCGCTGGCGCTGGCCAATCACACCAACCAGCCGGTCTGGTGCCGCGTGCTGCGGATCGTCGTCGATGACGTCATGGCGATCGTGGACCTGGGTCCGGCCCGGTTCGGCCGGCGCCTCACGGGCAAGCACCTGCTGAACAACCAGGCCTTTCGCGACAGCTTCGCACTGCATGAACTGGCGCCTGACCTGAAACTGAAGCTGCGCAACCTGACGCTGCTGTTTACCGACCTGAAGGGCTCCACCGCGCTCTATGACCGGGAAGGGGATCTGGCCGCGTACCGCCTGGTGCAGGACCATTTCGCGGCGCTGAAACAGGTTGTTCGGGCCCATTCCGGCGCCCTGATCAAGACCATGGGCGATGCCGTGATGGCGGCGTTCCCGAGCGGCGCCGACGGCACGGCGGCGGCCATCGCGATGATGCAGGCGATGCAGGGCCTGATCGGCGTCCGGCAGAGCGACCAGGTCGGTCTGAAGGTCGGGCTACACGCCGGCCCGGCGCTGGCCGTCAATGCCGGCAGCAGCCTGGACTATTTCGGCCAGACGGTGAACATCGCCGCGCGGGTGCAGGGGCTGGCGGATGCCGGCGACATCTGCCTGACCTGGGCGCTGAACGACAACGCCGCCGTCCCCGCACTGCTGGCCGGCGCCGGCTATGAAGGCCGCGCGGAACTGGCAAAGCTAAAGGGCGTGTCGGCCGAAGAGCGGATCTACCGCTATCGCAGCGCCGAGTAGGGGCCGCCGACAGTCTTGGCCGCGATCCGTTTGAAGCCCTCCCTTTGATGGGGAGGGACTTCTGATAGTCGACAAGCCCAGGGGAGCAATGGAACCGGATCAGCGCGCCAGCGGCTGGGCTCCGATCTGGGCTGTCTGCACCGGGCTCTGCCGCATCCCTAGGCTTGCGGCCCTTGTCAGCATGTAACTGACCAAGAGGACGACGAGATAGAGGCCGTGTTCCCGCAGCTCTGCGCGGTCGCCGGCGATGACGTCGAAAGCGCTGAATGCGATGAACGTGATCCCGGAAAGGACAAAGCCCCATCCCACGAGGCGATTGAGCTTGGCGCTCTGCCCGTGTCGACACAGCAGTACGACGGCGGCGAGAAGCGGTGCCGCAACCAGGAACTCCCACACCCCGGCGAAATACAGGACCGGGTCGATGAAGTGGAGCGGTACATCAAGGCGCTCGAAGTATCCGGTGAACTGTTCGGTCCGGTCTTTGCCGTACCACGCGAACAGGCCAAGGTCCGTGCGGTTCAGGAACTTGTCCAGGCCGTTCATCAGCCAGAACACCGACCAATAGCCGACGGCGATCAGCGCCATGCTCCGGTCGTGCGACCACGGCTCCGCGCCGGTTTCGGCTGGGACCGTTTCCTCCCGGATGTCTTCGGCGCCGGTCTCTGCACGGCAGGCCTCGGTTCCATCGAAGACCCTGAGCCTGTTGGCGGCAGGGCTGGCCGTGATCTGGGCTTCGCCTGCATTGCCATGAACCGGGTCGTGGTGCCTCTCGATCTCGTTGATCGTCGGGCGGGCGTTCCGCGGCCCGTCATTGCGATCGGGTTCGTCCATCACCTGCAAGACGGTCATTGTGTTGCGCTCCGCAAAAGTGAGTATTCACTCTTGCAGGGTGCTCCATTCTGGCAGAGGCGGCAGTGACGGCAGTCACACGAACGCAGAAAGGCAATAATCTCTGACCGGGCGGTTCGTCTTCGCGCCGGCCCGTTGCCGTCTTCCTCACGCACATACCACGTCGGGCAGGTCTCGACAGTGAACGGGACAACACTGTCTTAGCCCGGGATGCCTGACTTTGCGGTTCCTGTCCGATCATAGTCCACCGCGATGTCAGTCAAAACATATTAAACGTCACTTACTCAAAAACTCCTCGCCAGCGCGCATCACCGCTGTTATGGTGCGCGCCATGACGACGGCATTGCGACGATATCAATTCAGCGAGCGGCTGGCGGATATCCTGGGGGAATCCCGCAGGGATCTGCGCTTTCGCGTCACTTTGCTGATCACCGGCGGGCTGGTGGCGCCTGGACCGCGCGGGCCGGGCTCACCGCCGGCCACGCCAGACTATGCCGCCGATTTTCTGATCGGCGTCATGGCGGCGCCCCAGCAGGTCAACACGGTCGACGCCGTGCGCTGTTATCGTGCCCTTGTACCCTCGCGCGTTGTCGGCAGCAGTGCCCCGGGGATCGCCTTGGCTCCCCCGGCCGGCAGCATCGCGCTCGAAGAACCGACCGTACCCTTGTTACTGGCCGACCGGCCGTCATTCGGCGAGGCACTTGCCCGATTGCTGGACCGGGCGCGCGATCCCGAGGGGCGTGCGGGCATCGCCGATGCGGTCGTCGGCCTCTGGGTCGGCCGCGGATTCCCGGCCGCCGGCTTGCAATTCGCCCTGCCCACCGAGACCGGGCGGCTGCTCGCCACCCAGCGCTACGACTTGGCCGAGGGCGCCCGCCCGCCCGCCTGGCTGGACCCCGATGCCGGCGGCATGGCCGATCCCGGCCTGTTCCACAGCGTTTTCCTGCCGGTCCGCAAGCTGATCGAGATCGGCGAACTCACCTCACCCGACGAAAGGAGGCCTGCCGTGCAAGGACTTGGCCAGACCATCTCAGACCTCGCAGCGCTCGCCCGCAAGGCCGGCCACAAGCGGCCGTGGGAGAAGTTCCTGTCGAAGGCAGCACTATCCGAAACGGTGGCGGAGACGATCCGCGACCGCAGCACGGCGCTGGCCGAGGTCAAGGATTTCGGCTCCAACCCCGGCAATCTGCGCATGATGGTGCATGTGCCCGAAGACCTGCCGCCGTCGCCGGCGCTTGTTGTCGTGCTGCATGGCTGCACGCAGACGGCGGCGTCGTACGACTACGGCACCGGCTGGTCGACCCTGGCCGACAGGCATGGCTTCGTGCTGCTGCTGCCGGAGCAGAAGCGCCGCAATAACCCGCTACGCTGCTTCAACTGGTTCCGGCTGGAGGATACCGAGCGGGGCAGCGGCGAGGCGCAGTCGATCCGCCAGATGGTGGAGGCGATGTGCCGGGACCACGGCGTCAACCGATCTCGCGTCTATGCCACCGGCGTGTCGGCCGGCGGTGCGATGACCTCGGTGATGCTGGCCACCTATCCCGACGTGTTCGCCGGCGGGGCCATCATTGCCGGCGTACCCTATCGTTGTGCCGAGGGGTTGCAGGAGGGGTTCGAGGCGATCTTCCAGGGGCGCAGCCAGTCGCCGCAGGCGTGGGGCAGCCTGGTGCGGGACGCGTCACCGCATAAGGGGCCGTGGCCGAAGGTGTCCGTCTGGCATGGCGATGCCGACAACACGGTGACGCCGCTGAACGCCGCGGAGATCCTTAAGCAATGGACCGACGTGCATGGGCTTCCGGCGGAGCCAACGATCGAAACCGATCTCGACGGTCACCCGCGGCTGATCTGGCAGAATGCGGATGGCGAGGACCTGATTGTCTCCCAGACCATCCGGGGCATGGGGCACGGCGTGCCGATCGACCCTCTGGGGCCTGATGGCTGCGGTGCCGCGGGGCCGTTCATTCTGGATGTCGGCGTCTCCAGCACCCAGCACATCGCGAGCGCCTGGGGGCTGACGGACGTCGTACGGCAGGCGTCGCCGCGCCCGGCCCGGACGAACGGTGACACGGTGCACGATGGTGTGCAGCGGGAGGCCGAACCGGAGATCCGTGTTGACGTCGGCCGGCCATCCAATGGGGCCCGCGTCGATCCGCGCCGGGTCGTCACCCAGTCGCTGGAGGCAGCGGGGCTGCTGAAGGCTGCGACCGGCAGAGCGGATGAGGGGGGCGGTTCGCGGAGATCGGCAAGACGGCCGTCCGTCGGCGGCATCGATGTCTCGTCGATCGTTTCCAAGTCGCTTGAGATGGCGGGGCTGGCCACCGGTGGGCGCGGTGGCGCCGGCGGCGTTGCCGGGGTCGACATCCCGGGGATCATCGGCAAATCGTTCGAGATCGCCGGCTTGGCGATGTCGCCGCGCGAGGCACCGGTAGGTGAAGAGGACGGCGATGGGAGAGGGGGCGCCGATGCCGATGGCGGATGGCAACTGCTCTCCGGTGACCTGCGCGCACCGACCCAAGGGGCGGTGCTTTTCGGCTATGCCGCCTCGGGCATCGGCAACCAAGTCGGCGACAAGGCCCGCACCGTGTCCTGCCGCCTCACCCTGGGGACTGCGCCGAACCTGAGCTATCGGCGTCGGCTGGACCTTGCCGCCTCTGCCAATGCGGTCACCACGGCGGCGTTCCGCGTGCTGGTGGATGGCGTGGCCGTGGACGAGTCCACGGTCACCGGCATGGACTATGCCGAGCCGGACTGGACGGCTCGGTCCGATATCAACCTAGGCCGCTTTGCCGGGCGCACCGTGACCTTGACCTTCGAGGTGGCGGCCCATGCCAACATCCTGATGGAGGTTTCGGCCAAAGCCTGGGTCAGCGACATCACCGTCGGCGAAGCGGGTGAAAACGCCTAGGCGGGCCTCGCTAGCAGGGCGGCGAGCGGAACCGCTTGCCGCCCGGCGGCACCGGTTGCTACCACAGGCGAAGGGCTGTGCCATGGGGGTGCGGCTCGGATTCCAGCCAGGACGCCGAGGGTATGAGCGACTGGACGCCAAAGCCGGAGACCGTGGCGGCGCGGGCCGATGCCTTCTTGTGCCCGCATACGGGCGCGCTGATCCCGGCCGTGCACCCCAGCACGACCTATGCGCGGGACGCCGACTATCAGAAGGTCGACGACCGCGGCTATAGCCGTGACGACAACCCCAGCTATGAAATGGTCGAGGCGGTGCTGACCCGGCTGGAGGAGGGACATGCATCGAAGGTCTTTTCCTCCGGCATGGCGGCGATCACCTCGGTGTTCCAGGCGCTTCGGCCCGGCGACCATGTGGTGGTGGCGCGCGACAGCTATTTCGGCGTCGGTAAGTGGCTGCGCACCTGGGCGATCCCCTGGGGGCTGGAGGTCGATTTCGTCGATGCCACCGATCTGGGGCAGGTGCAGGCAGCCCTGCGCCCGGGCCGCACGGCGCTGGTGCATGTGGAGACACCGGCCAACCCCACTTGGTGCGTGGTCGATGTCGCCGCCGCGGCGCGCATGGCGCATGACGCGGGCGCGCTGTTGATGGTGGACAACACCGTGCCGACGCCAGTGCTGACTCGCCCCATCACGTTGGGTGCGGACTTGGTCGCGCATTCGGCGACGAAGTACCTGAACGGCCACTCCGACGTCGTTGCCGGGGCGCTGGTCGCCGCGGCCGATACACCGCTGTGGCAGCGGATCGGCGAGATCCGCTATCTCGCCGGTGCGGTGCTCGGGCCATTTGAGAGCTGGCTGTTGCTGCGCGGCATGCGCACGCTCTATTTGCGTGTGCGGCAGAGCAGCGCGTCGGCCCTGGCGATTGCCCAGCATTTTGCCCGCGACCCGCGGGTGGCGTGGGTCTGCTATCCGGGCCTGCCCGGGTTCCCTGGGCATGAGGTGGCGGCGCGGCAGATGCTGGGCGGCTTCGGCGGCATGCTGTCGCTGCGCTTGGCGGGTGGCCGCGACGCGGCGCTGGACGCAGCCAAGCGGGCGCGGATCTTCGTTCGGGCCACGTCGCTGGGCGGTGTGGAAAGCCTGATCGAGCATCGTGCGACCGTGGAGGGGGAAGACGGGACCGCCCCACCCGACCTGATCCGGCTTTCCGTCGGCTGTGAGGCGGTCGAGGACCTGATCGCCGATCTCGACCAGGCGCTCGGCCCGGCCATGCCGTTGCGCGCGGCCGCCGGGGGCGACGATTGACAAGGCCGCGCGCGCGCCGTTAGTAAGGGCCCTTCAGCCTAGCGGACTCTGACCGATTCCGCCCGCGGAGGGGTGGGTGAGTGGCTGAAACCAGCGGTTTGCTAAACCGTCGTACGCTGAAAGGTGTACCGCGGGTTCGAATCCCGCCCCCTCCGCCAAACCGGCCGGTGCGCGAAGCGCAATCGAGCGCCCAGTGGGCGGTCGACAGGTTGGTTTCCCGAGCGCGACTGCGCGAGGGTCCGTTCTCGCAGTGCGCGCTGAGCTCGGAGTTCTCCCTATCTCTCCGCCATTCGCCGTTCGCAAGTGTGTCTGCGATTCTCATTGCTAGGCCTGTCTCTGCCGCCGGCGTCCCAATACTTGAGCGCTATGGGGCAAGCGCCTGCGCGCTTCCGCTGTCCGCGTTGAGCCGTCGCATGATCTCGGACAAGCGCGACCAGTTCTGCAGAGTGACGGGCAGCGCCAGCGCGCTTTCAACGAACTCCCAGGAATAGCTGATGACCGAGAATATCGTACCCGTCGTGATGCTGAGTTCGGTCGTCGCGAACCAGAGATTGAACAGGATGAGGCCCAGCAGAACGATGAAGATTGCGCCGTAGAGGACAGCTTCGCTGTCCGATATCCGCACTTCCAGTCGGCGCAGGCGCAGGAGGTGTGCGAGCGTCGGCCTCACCTTGCGCATTTCCAGGATGTTGACCTGCCGCTCGGCCTGCTGGTTAAGCGCACCGTTCAGCCGGTAGAAGCGTCGGTGGAAGAGGGCGTAGATCGCCACCATGGCGAATGCAGCAAGACCGCCTGCCAGTGCCAGGACCGGTGAGAAGGCGTAGAGGATGATGACTGCAATCGACAGCTGAACGCCCGCAGCCATAGCCTCGGGCAGCGTCGCTTCCAAGAAATCGACCAGTTCCCGCCCCATGCCAAGACGAGCGTTCAGGGCCGAAACGGGCAGGTGCGGGGACCGGGCCGCCTGAGCTTTGCCAAGCTCGACCCTGATGGTGCCGTAGACCCTAGTGTCATAGACCCGGCGAATGACGCTGACGACGATCAGCGCCGCCATCAGCCCGGCCAGCTGCCAGAGCGGCTGCAAGGCCCTCGCCAGCAGGCCGTCGATGGCGAAGCCGATGAACAGCGGCATCAGCGCCATCAGGCTGGTCTCGCACAGGATCATGCCCCAGGTCAGGGACATGCGCCCGCGAAACACGCGCAGAAGCGTGGCGATGGTCAGGTCGCGGCCGTTCAACATGGTCGTCCGCTGGTCATGGAAAAGGCGCGCGTTGCCGTTTCATGTCGCTTTGACTCCTGCGGTCCCCATTTCCGGGCTGGATCTGAGCAGGGCAAGCACGTCTTCGGCGATGGCGATCAGGACGGGGACGAGGATCAGCATCAGCGCCGTTCCGAAGAGTTCCCCGAAGGCCAGCGAGACCGCTGCCGGTATCAGATACTGCGCCTGCTCCGACGTCTCTGTAAGCAGCGGCATGAGGCCGATCACGGTGGTGGCGGTGGTCAGGAAGATGGCCCGGAAGCGGCCGACACCGGCGGTTTTGAGAGCCTCAGGGATGTTTTGGCCGGTACCGCGCGCCTGGTTGTAGCGGGTGATCATGACCAAGCTGTCGTTCACGATCACGCCGGTCAGGGCCAGCATCCCGAAGAAGGACAGAAGCGACAGCGACACGCCCATGATCATGTGGCCCACGGCCGCGCCGACAAAGCCAAACGGCACGATGGCCAGGATGACAAAGGGCTGCCAATAGCTCTTCAACGGCACCGCCATCAGCACGTAGATCAGAACCGCAGCCAGGATCAGCGCGTTCACCAGGCTGCCCCTGATCTCGCCCATCTCTTCCAGCTCGCCCGCCGCGATGACTTGCACGCTGGGGTATCTGGCCGTGATCTCCGGCACCAACTGCTCGAAAACCGCCTGACCCACCTCTTCGGGGGCCACCAGGCTCCGGTCGATCGAGGCTGCGACAGTGGCCATGCGTTTGCCGTCACGACGGGTCACCGTGCCGGAGGCGTAGGAGCCCTCAATCTCCGCCACGGTCAGCAGCGGCACCCAGGCGCCGGTCGCGCTGCGCAGACGGACTTGCATCAGGTCATCGATCGTGTCGCGCGCGGCACGGGCGTTCTGCACGACCACGCGGACTTCCGACCCGTCGCGGCGGACGCGCGTGATCTCCAGCCCGCCAAAGCCATTGCCGATCTGGGCTGCCAGAGTCTCGGCGGTGAAGCCGAGATTGCGGGCCTCGGGTCGCAGGCGCAGTCTCAGCTCGGGCTGGCCGCCATCAAGGCTGTCGCGGATGTTCGACACGCCCTCGAGCGTCGCCAGAAAGCGGCGCATCTCGCCGCTGGCCTGACGCAGAAGGTCCGTGTCCCTCGACACCAGTCGGATCTGGAACCCACCGGCAAGTTCCTCCGACCCGGTGAACTCCAGCTCCGCGGCCCCTTCCACCGGGCCGACCCGTTCGCGCCACTCGCGCACCACGTCCAGAATCTGGACGTCTGGCCGCTCTGCAACCGGCAGCATCTCGGCATAGATCTGTGCGCTCTCAGCACCGTCGATGATGGTGAAGAAGGTCTGGATCGGTGCCCTGTCCATGCCTGCGCGGTCGCGCAAGTCCACATTCAGCGTGCGGCCGATGGTTTCGATCCGGTCGATGTTGGCTCTGGTCAGGGCAAACGGCGCGCGGGCGTCCATCTCAAGGCTGATGGTGATCATCTGGCCCGGTACGTCGGGAAAGAAGACCGTCTGGACCTTGCCCTTGGCCATCAGTCCCAGGCCCGCCGTTGCGGCTGCGACGAACAGGATCAACACGGCGTACCGGTGGCGCACCGAGCACACCAGCAAGGGACGATAGAGGGTGTCGCGAAACCACGTCAGCCCGGCTTGCGCCCCATCCTGCACGCAGCCCCAGAGGCGGGCCGGCAGGTGGCGTCGGTGTTCGTCAAGCGGCACATGCGCCAGATGCGTCGGCAGAATGAACTTGCTTTCGATCAGCGAGAAGATGAGCGCGAGGATCACGATGCCGGAGAAGCTCGCCAGCACCTTGCCCAGGGGGTTGTCGATCAGCAGCATCGGGTAGAAGGCTGCGATCGTGGTCAGCACGCCGAACACCGTGGCCACGGCCACGCGCTGGACACCGCGCTCGGTGCCCTTGATGGGGTCTTTGGTCTTGCGCCGTTCTTCAAACACGCTCTCGCCGACAACGACCGCGTCATCAACCAGGATGCCGAGCGCGATGATCAGACCGAATGTCGTGACGTCGTTCAGCGAATAGTCCACCCATCTCGACCCGGACACGGCGAGCGCGCCCATGACCGAGACGGGGATGCCCATCGCCACCCAGAAGGCCAGCCGGACGTTGAGGAAGATTGAAAGCAACAGCGTGACGAGCAGCAGTCCCTGCACGCCGTTCGACTGCAGGAGCGCCAACCTGTCGGCGATATAGCCCGCGCTGTCACCCCAGACCGTTGCGCTGATGCTGGGTGGCAGCTGTGGCTCGAATTCCTCGACGACATGGCGCACGACGCGGCTGATCTCCAGCAGGTTCTCCGTCTGGCCGACCAGGACCTCCATACCGACGGTGGGCGCGCCGTTCAGGCGGAACAGAAAATCGCCTTCGAGGAACCCGTCCTCGATGGTCGCAAGATCGCCAAGCGGGACGTTGGATCCGTCAGGCCGTTCGATGATCGGCAGAGCGGCGTATTCCGGCGCGTAGAGCGCCCGGTCATCGGCACGCAGAAAGATGGTGCCGCCCTCAGTGCGCAATTGCCCGGCTTGGAAGTCCAGCGAGTTTGCCCGGATCGCATCGGCCACAGCCGCGATGGTCAGCCCGTATTGGCGAAGCCGCTCGGGCTCGATCTCGATGCGGAGGTGGCGTGGGAGAAGACCCCAGATCTTCAGGCGCGACAGCTCCGGCTGCGCCAGGAGTTCTTCTTTCAGGCGCTGCGCGATGGTCTGCAGCGTGGCCGGATCGGTGGGGCCGTGCAGGTTGACGTAGAGCGCTGGCAGGGTGAAGGCCGAAGCCTCGATCACCGGGCGACGGGCCCTGCTGGGCAGATCGGTCAGACTATCGACACGCAGACGCACACGGTCGAGCACGGCCTGGAGCTGTTCGCCGCCGGCCCGGCGGACCGAGAGTCTCGCAACACCATTTTCGGACTGCGAGGTGATGCTGCGCACGCCTTCAAGGCCCTCAAGCGCCTGTTCGATCTTCTGGGTGACCAGGGCGTCGACCTGTTCGGCGGTCGCGTCCGGATATTCCACGGTGATCTCGACGCTTTCGGGCGGAACGCGCGGAAACCCCTCGATGCGGATCGAGAATGCGGTCTGCACGCCCAGGAACAGGATCAACGCCATCAGAAGGTTGGCCGCGACGGGATTGCGGATGAACCAACCGGTCAGGGCATGCATGCCCTAACCCTCCGTGCGCTGCGGCGCGACCCGCTGGCCGGGCAGGAACGAGGCCAGTGGTGTCATCGCGATGCGCCAGGGGCCGGAGCCCTCGGGTACGGCGATAATGAGCGTGCCGTCCGTGCGAAACAGGATGTCCGGTACGACGCGCAAGAGCAGGTCGTCCGCATCCACCATCCAGACATGGCCAGCCCGGGTGAGGGCGGATTCTGGAATGGTCAAGGTGTCGGCGATCGGACGCCCGGCGAAGTCCACCCGCACGAAGTCTCCGGCGAGGACCCCATCGCTGGGGGCCACCACATCCAGAAAAATGCGAAGCTGGCGCGTCTGTTGATCGAGGAACCCGCCCCCCTGACGGATGCGAGCCCACCCGAGGGATGTTCCGTCGCGATGAAACAGAGCGGCCATCTTGCCGTTGATCGGGTGATCCAGCAGGGCCCAATCGGCCTGGCTCAGTTCGACGGCCAGCTCGAACTGATGGTCGTCGGACAGATGGACGAGGGGCTCTCCGGCGGTGACCGTCTGACCCAGGCTGGCCAGCCGTCTGGTGACGAAGCCGGAAAACGGCGCGGCCACTTCGGTATCGGCCAACTGCCGTCGCGCGGCCTCCAGTTGCGCTTCTGCCGAGGCCACGGTGCGCTCTGCGATACGCAGCTGCGGCAGGCGCAGTGCAAGCTCGTTGGGCGGCGAGATACCGGCGCGCTCAAACTCACCGCGCGCCAGCGCGACCCCGTTCTCGGCCTGCCAAAGCGCAAGGTTTGCTTCTTCGAGCGCCAGTTCCGCCGCCGCCACGGCCGCTTCGTAGTGTGTCTTTTCGATCGATAACAACGGCGTGCCGGCAGCGACGCGTTCGCCGGCCAGAGCCGCATCATGAACCTGCGTAATCCGCCCGGACACGGCAGCGCGGATCTCCGCGTCCCAACGCGGGCGCAGTTCCGCAAATGCGGTCACCGTCGCAACGGCCTCGGCCGGTGCGACCTCCACGACCGTGACGATCTGGGCGGGCGGCGGTGCGTCTGCCAAGGTCACATCTGCCGTGTCTTCGGTTTCCAGCAGCAGGACCACGATCACGACCAGCATCGCCAAAGAAACGCCAATCCACAGCCACTGCCGTCTCGGCGCCTTGATCGGCGTATCCGTCATTCATGTGCCTTTCCCAGTCCGCAGGTCGGACCGGAAAGCTCTATTGTCCTATTCGACGTGGGGTCATATATTATGAACGATCGTTCGTTCAATGGGAAAATGAAGAGAGTGCCTGAGAGACGAGGAGAACCCGAGACCAAGCGTGACAAGGCGGTTGCAGAGCGAAGGGGCAAGATCCTGGAAGCGGCGGTGAGGTGCTTCCTGGAAAACGGGTATCACCAGACCGGTGTGCGCGACATTGCCAAGCGCGCTGGGATCAGCCTTGGCAACCTTTACAATCACTTCCCGGGCAAGCACGACGTGCTGGCGGAAATCGCCACACTGGAGCGTTGCGAGCTTGAGCCCTTTCTGGAATTGCTGGGGGACCCCGCTCCGGCACCAGCGATCCTGGACAGGTTCATTACGGCCTATGCGCAATACCTGGCCGCACCGGAGAATGTCATCCTGACGATCGAAATCACCAGCGAAGCCGTCCGCAAACCGGACATTGCCGAGATGTTTCTTGCCAACCGCACTGTCCTTGTCACGGCTTTGGCGTCGGTGCTCCAGCGGGGGAGTGGCGAAGGCAGCTTCCGCGCGGTTCCCGATCCGATGGAAGCGTCGCAGCTGATCATCGAGCTGATCGAGGGCAGCGCCTATCGCAGCGTTCTCGGTGGAGCTGCCATACGGAGAACCCTTGATGGCGTGAAGGACTTTGTTTTCGCGGCCGTGCGAAACGGTTGACGGTCGGCTCGTCACCTTCGAGGTCGCCGAGATGGACGATCGCATATCGTCGCTGGCAGTGGTGCGGCGAGGATCGCGTCAGATACGGAGCTGCCTGGTGCGCGCGTCGAGAGGCGCGACCAGGGGCAATGTTGCGCCGCTACCCCGCGTTCGCTGCTATTACGAAGCGGCCCGTGCGCACATGGGCCGTCTCTTGAGGCACGTCGAGGGTGATCATTGATGCCCGCGCAGTCGAAAGCTGAACTGCTGGCCGTCGCCGCCGCGGAATTCGAGAAGCTTGAGCGGATGATCGCGGAAGTCGCTTCCGCCGCAGCCCTGGCGAAAGACGCGGAGGACACGTCGATCAAGGACGTGGTTGCGCATCGTGCGCATTGGATCGACCTGTTCCTCGGCTGGTATGCAGAGGGGCAGGCGGGGCGTGCGGTGTTCTTTCCCGCGCCAGGCTACAAATGGAGCGAGCTGAAACGGTACAATGCGGACCTACGGGCGGGACAATGCGACTTGAGCTGGGATCAGGCCCGCAACATGTTGCGGGAAGCGCATGGGAAGCTGCTCCGGCTCCTGGAAGGCTTGTCCGAAGGCGACCTCTACAGCGGGCCGATGAAGGGCGCGAAGAACGCCTGGACGACCGGCCGCTGGGCCGAAGCCGCCGGGCCAAGCCATTACCGCTCTGCCGCGAAGTACATCCGCATGCGCCTGAGGAACTTGAGCTGAAGGCGGACCTTAGGTCTGCCGATCTCCAGATGGTGGGGTTGGGATGAACGACGACGGCGTTTCGATGATGTCTCGGCTCGGCGATGCCGTCGGCAGGCCCTCGTTCCGGCGGACGCCTGGCGGAACGCAGTCGGACCCAAGCGTCAGATCCGCGGGGGCCCGATGAGGCGTCGGCTTTCGAACATCGTTCAATCGCTGGCACTTGGTGTCGTCAGGCGTCGAACTGCCAGGAAGTATCCAGTGCGGCCTCCGCTGTCCAGCGGGCCGGCAAAGCTTGCCGATGACAGCCATACGCCGGCCAGTGCCCAGGGACACTACCAGAAATCCGGTCTCTCTTCCGACGACCTCGCCCGGCTCGTAATGCCGGGCGTCGGCTTTGAGCCCAATGTTGATGCCGTGCGCATTCTCAAAGAGGGGCATGCCGTGGCTACCGAAATTCTGCCCGTTCAAAACAGTGGGAACGGCAGGGCTGACCTGCTGGTGAAATGTGCCTACTCGGGTGACGTGTGCGTCCGTATCGAGCTGTATCGCGCCGGGAGCAGAAGGACGCTGGTGCGCGCCTTGGGGGAAGTTGAGCGACGTCCGGGAAAGGAGCCGATGGGTAGTAGATCTTTCGGGCGCGTCTATGGAGGAACGGTAATTGAAGGACCTGGTCAAGGAGAACGGCAAGAATGGATTCTTGAATACGATCCACTTTGAGTTCGGTTTTAATAATCCCTAATTGAGCTCATTCTGAAATCGTCTCCAAATAAAGCTGGCGGATCCCCAATTGACGTGCTCCCCGGAAGATCCCTCAGTTGATATGAGAGTCCGTCGACAGGAGACGGACGATGAAGAAGAGCCGGTTCACCGAGGAACAGATTATCGG
>JANQQD010000348.1 GCA_028285185.1 Anaerolineae bacterium
CCTATCTCCTATGATGCTCCAACCTAGAGGCAACCATGGGATCCATCGGAAGGGTGGCACTGGATGAGCGAACACGAAAAGGACCCGGGCGGGAATGTCGGGACCGGCGTCATCGTTCAGACCAAGCCGAAGACGAAGAAGCCCGCGTTGTACAAGGTGCTTATGTTGAACGATGATTACACGCCGATGGAATTCGTCGTCCACGTTCTCGAGCGGTTCTTCAGCAAGACGCGGGAAGAGGCGACGGGCATCATGTTGCATGTGCATCGGCGCGGCGTCGGAGTCTGCGGAGTCTTCACATATGAGGTCGCGGAAACCAAGGTGGCGCAGGTGATGGATTTCGCGCGCCGTCACCAGCACCCGCTTCAATGCATCATGGAGAAAGCGTGAACGCGGATAGTCGAGTGATGGGTCGGACGGGCTTGGCCAACTCGTTCGGTTCGTACAGGTCAGGCGAGGCTCGGGGATAGACACATGCTCTCGCGGAATCTTGAACAGACCCTTCACAGGGCGCTCGCCGAAGCAAACCAGCGGCGGCACGAATATGCCACGCTTGAACATCTCCTCCTGGCGCTGACGGAAGATCAGGATGCCGTGGCAGTCATTCGCGCCTGCGGCGTCGACATAGACCGGTTGCGGCATGAGATCGTTCAGCATCTGGATACCGAGCTGACCAATCTGGTGACGACCCGGCCGGAAGATGCCAAGCCGACCGCTGGCTTCCAGCGCGTTCTTCAACGCGCCGCCATCCATGTCCAGTCATCGGGGCGCGAAGAGGTGACGGGCGCCAACGTGCTGGTCGCCCTCTTCTCAGAACGTGAGAGCCATGCGGTCTATTTCCTTCAAGAGCAGGAGATGACGCGGTTCGACGCGGTCAACTACATCTCCCATGGCATTGCAAAGTCGCCGCAGCGCAACGAGCCGCGATCCGTTTCCGGAGCCGATGAGGAGGCGAGCGGGGAGAAGGTGGTCAAGAAGGGCACCGAGGCGCTGCAGGCCTATTGCGTCAACCTCAACGACAAGGCCGCGAAGGGGAACATCGACCCGCTGATCGGACGCGATGCCGAAATCGAGCGGACGATCCAGATCCTCTGCCGCCGCTCGAAGAACAATCCGCTCTACGTGGGCGACCCCGGTGTCGGCAAGACCGCCATCGCCGAGGGACTGGCCAAGCAGATCGTCGACGGCGAAGTGCCACCGGTGCTGGAAGCGGCCACCATCTTCGCGCTGGACATGGGTGCGCTGTTGGCGGGCACGCGCTATCGCGGCGACTTCGAAGAGCGGCTGAAGGCAGTGATCAGCGAGCTGGAAAGCCACGACGGTGCCGTCCTGTTCATCGACGAGATCCACACCGTCATCGGGGCCGGCGCCACGTCAGGCGGGGCGATGGACGCCTCGAA
The DNA here is from genome assembly GCA_028285185.1 of Anaerolineae bacterium. GTDB lineage: Bacteria > Pseudomonadota > Alphaproteobacteria > DSM-16000 > Inquilinaceae > JACKIG01. The sequence goes on from JANQQD010000348.1 coordinate 1,401, forward strand.
CCTGCTGAAGCCGGCGCTGGCCAGCGGCAATCTGCGCTGCATCGGCTCGACCACCTACAAAGAGTATCGCAACTACTTCGAGAAAGACCGCGCGCTGGTCCGTCGGTTCCAGAAGATCGACATCAATGAGCCGACGGTCGAAGACGCCGTGAAGATCCTGCGCGGCCTGAAGCCCTATTACGAGCGCCACCATCGCGTTCGCTATACTGGCGATGCCATTCGCGCGGCCGTCGAGCTTTCGTCGCGCTACATCGGCGACCGCAAGCTGCCGGATAAGGCGATCGACGTGATCGACGAGGTCGGGGCCGCCCAGATGCTGCTGCCGCCCTCCAAACGCCGCAAGACGATCCAGGTGAAGGATGTCGAGGCGGTCGTGTCCAAGATCGCGCGCATCCCGCCGAAGTCTGTGAGCCGCGACGACCGCGCCGCGCTGAAGACCCTGGAACGCGACCTGAAGACGCTTGTGTTCGGCCAGGACAAGGCGATCGAGGCGCTAGCCAATGCCATCAGGCTCGCCCGCGCCGGCCTGCGTGAGCCGGAGAAGCCGATCGGCAACTACCTGTTCTCAGGCCCCACCGGTGTCGGCAAGACCGAGGTGGCGCGCCAGCTCGCCCATATCCTGGGCATCAACATGACCCGCTTCGACATGTCGGAGTATATGGAGCGTCACTCCGTCAGCCGGCTGATCGGTGCGCCCCCCGGCTATGTGGGCTTCGACCAGGGCGGGCTGTTGACCGATGCCGTCGACCAGCACCCCCACGGCGTGATGCTGTTGGACGAGATCGAGAAGGCGCACCCGGACGTCTTCAACATCCTGCTGCAGATCATGGACTACGGAAAGCTGACCGACCACAACGGCAAGACGGTCGATTTCCGCAATATCATCCTGATCATGACGACGAATGCCGGGGCGGCCGACCTGGCCAAGCCCGCCATCGGCTTCGAGCGGGAAGAACGCGAAGGCGAAGACACCGAGGCGATCAACCGACTGTTCACGCCGGAGTTCCGCAACCGTCTGGACGCGATCATCGGCTTCGGCCATCTGACCCTGCCGATCGTCACCCAGATCGTCGACAAGTTCATCATCCAGCTTGAGAACCAGCTGGCCGACCGCCGCGTCAGCATCGACCTGACGGACGATGCCCGCGACTGGCTGGCCCTGAAGGGCTATGACAAGCTCTACGGCGCCCGGCCGCTGGCCCGCGTGATCCAGGAATACATCAAGAAGCCGCTGGCCAACGAGCTGCTGTTCGGCAAGCTGGTGAAGGGCGGCGTGGTCCATGTGGACGTGCAGGACGACGAACTGACCTTCGACTACTCCGCCCCGCCCGGCAGCGAGCCGGCGGCACGCGAGCCCGAGCTGGCGGAGTAATAGCTTCGCCCGCACACCACCGGCGAGCAGATTTGGCAACGAGAGGGTGACGTATGTCCGACGTCTACCAGGCGCGGTCCTATGGCGAAGTCGCCATCGGCTTCGGCGAGAAACCCGGCATCGTTGTCGTGGACTATCAACTCGGCTTCACCGATGCCCAGTACCCGCTGGGCGGTGCTCCGCTGATCATGCGCGGGGTCGAGAACACGGCGCGTCTGTTGGAGGTCGCGCGGCGCTGCGGCGTGCCGGTGGCCAACTGCAACACCGCCTATATGAACGAGCGGGAGATGCCGTACTGGAAGGTCAAGGCCGTGCGCGAGACCTTCCTGCACGGCCACCCATCGACGGAGCTGGACCCCCGCATCTTCGACCCGGGCTACGACCTGCGCATCTGCAAGACCGGTGCATCGATCTTCTTCGACACCACAGTTGCGTCCTACTTCGCCAAAGAGCGGGTGGACACGGTGATCGTCACCGGATGCGTCACCAGCGGATGCATCCGGGCAACGACCATCGACAGCTTCAGCCATCGCTTCCGCACCATCGTGCCGGAGGATGCGGTGGGCGATCACGACGAAGGCCCGCATCGCGACAACCTTCGTGACGTCGGCCGCCGATACGCCGACATCTCCGATGTCGACACCTGCATCGCCTATATCGAGGACTGGCGCGGACGGAACCGCTGAGCTTGGCTTGGCGTAGCTCGGACCCGTCGTGATCCGCTTAAGGATGCTGATAGCGGAAGCCGATAGCGAAGCGGTTCCAGGTATTGATCTGGCCGATCAGCAGGGTGAGGTTGGCAAGCTCCGAATCCGTGAAGTGCTGGCGTACCGCCTCGAACACGTCATCGGGGGCGTGGCCGTCGGTGATCTGTGTCAGCGCCTCCGTCCACGCAAGCGCGGCACGCTCGCGAGGGCTGTAGAGCGGTGACTCCCGCCAAGCGTCCAAGAGATACAGCCGCTGCTCGGTCTCACCTAACCGGCGCGCATCCTTGCTGTGCATGTCCAGGCAGAAGGCGCAGCCATTGATCTGCGAAGCCCGCATCTTCACCAGCTCGACCAGCGCGGTTTCCAGCCCGCAATCCTTGATATAGGCCTCGATGGCCAGCATCAGATCCATGGCGCCGGCAGCGGCCTTATAGGCATCGATTCGGTTCGTCTTCATCGGTCTCTTCCTTGTTCGTCCCGGTCCTGAAGGGTCAACTGCCGCCGGTCAGGCGGGCTGTGCGGTGCCGTGCTGGAGCGCCTGTTCGATGCC
>JANQQD010000354.1 GCA_028285185.1 Anaerolineae bacterium
CCCCAGGCCCGCCGCAATCGCCACTGCTGCGATCGCCGAAATGCCGGTTACGTGTTTCATCTTCCCTCCGGTTTTCCTGAGTAAAGGATCGTCAGCACCCTCGGTTGGCGCCACGGTGGTTGCGCGCAGGCCGCAACGACGGCCCTTTCCGTCGATGCCCCTGCCGCGGGCCAAGAGCCACGGCGCCAGGCCGCGTCCCTCGGCAAGACGGTCCATTGTCGATCAATCGATCAGAATTCGTACAAAACCTCCCATACGGCATCGGTTCGCCCGAACAGTCGGATCCGCCAATACCAAGCCTCTAGTTCCCCGACTTCGCCGCTTGGCAGGAAGATCCGCCGCAACACAAGGGCCGCCAGGGTCGCTTTCTTTACGAAGCCTTCAGACTATGCCCCCCTGAAACCGCCCGCGTCAACGGACACTCGGTTCTCCGTGTACGGACGGCTTCCCGTTACCGTTGGTCGGGCGGGCGATCAATGTGCGTTCACGACGATTGCCCGGAGAGCATTCTCGGCGGTCGTGCAGTCCTGTTGTCAGCAATTGGCCGCCGCCACTAACCAGCGGACTATCGTCCCACTGAGTGGAGCGTAGCAAACTCCGTGGGGGTCAAGATGTCGATACCGCGAAAGGGATGCAGGACAGTGAGGTCGGTATCGCTTGCGACAATCGCGTCCGCCATGCCGTCGACAGCCAGTTCGAGAAACTTGTCGTCTCGCGGATCAGCCGACGCCTGAATCCGGACCCGCACGTCTACCAGGTTGCCGATCTCCATGTAGCGGCGGATGAACTGAAGCCGGCTGTTGCGAGAGACGTAGCGATCGAATTTGCTGCGATCCAGCACGTCGACAAGCTCAGCCATTGTCTGCGCCGAATAGAGCAGAACATACCGCCTGATCATCTCGTCGATAAGCGCTGTGAGCCGCGTTGTCGGACCGATCGTGTAACTGACAAGCACCCCGGTATCTACGACCAGGCGCATCAGAGATCTTCGATGAGTTCTTTATAGATTTCCTCGTTCATTCCGTTACGAGCCGCTTCTTCACGACACCGCCTGGCAATATCGATCAGGCTCTCATCAGCGTCATCGATGACAATGCGGATCTTCTGATCCTGAGGTAGCGCAAGATCACGGATGGTCTTTTCCGCATCGGCGACCGTGCTTTCGATTGTCTTTCTCATAACCCAACCGTCCATTTGAATACGAGCAGTATGCATTGGCCCTTCAGTTTGAGCAATGTGGAGCGGCACAACGACAGAACCATGTTGGCCGGGCGTATGGCTAAACCCCAACCGAATGCGAGTGGGCGCCCACAAGTGATGCGACGGCCGCATCGATGCTGTCGCCCAGCTTCTCCACGATTTCCGTCACCTGCGACCCGTCGATGATGAACGGGGGCGCGATCAGCACGTGGTCGCCGCGGGCACCGTCGATGGTGCCGCCCATCGGATAGCAGATCAGGCCGCTGTCCATGGCGGCCGCCTTCACCTTGGCATGCAGCCTGTGCCGTGGGTCGAACGGCTCTTTGGTCGACCGGTCGGCCACCAGTTCCAGCCCCAGGAACAGGCCACGCCCGCGGATGTCGCCGACATGGTGATGGTTGGCGAAGCGGCTCTCCAGCGCGCGCCTGAGGGCGACGCCTTGCGCCTTGACGTTGTCCAGCAGGCGGTCGCGTTCGATCACCTGCTGGACGGCCAGGCCGGCCGCGCACGCAATGGCATGCCCCATGTAGGTGTGCCCGTGCTGGAAGAAGCCCGAACCCTGCCGGAACGCTTCATAGACATGGTCGGCGACCAGAAGCGCGCCGATCGGCTGGTAGCCGGCGCCCAGGCCCTTGGCCACAGTCAGCATATCCGGCGCCACGCCGTCCTGCTCGCAGGCATTGAGGGTGCCGGTGCGGCCCATGCCGCACATCACCTCATCAAAGATCAACAACACGCCATGGCGGTCGCACACCTGCCGGACCTTGGCGAGATAGCCCGGCACCGCCGGAACCGCACCGGCGGTGGCGCCCACCACCGGTTCCGCGACGAAGGCCATGACCGTTTCCGGCCCGAGCCTCTCGATGGTCTCGGCAAGCTCATCGGCAAGGCGCTGGCCATAGGCTTCGTCGGTCTCGCCGTCGTGCCGGCCGCGATAGGAATAGCAGGGCGAAACGTGGGCGACATCGATCAGGATGGGCTCGAATTGGGTGCGCCGCCACTGGTTGCCGCCCGCGGACAGCGCACCGATGGTGTTGCCGTGATAGCTCTGCCGGCGGGCCACGATGCGGCGGCGTTCCGGCTGGCCGATTTCAAGAAAGTACTGGCGGGCCATCTTCAGGGCGGCTTCGATCGCTTCGGAGCCGCCGGATACGAAATAGACCTTGTCCAGCCTGCTGCTCGGAATGGCTTTCGCCGTGTCCACCAGCCTGTCGGCCAGCGATTCCATGGCTTCGGTGGTAAAGAACCCGGTATGGGCGAAAGGCAGCTGTTGCGCCTGATCCTGGATCGCCCGAATCACATCGGCGTTGCTGTGGCCGAGGCAGGACACCGCCGCACCGCCAGAAGCATCGAGGTAGCGCTTGCCCTGGTCGTCGATCAGATAGCAGCCGTCGCCGCTGGCGGCAGTGGGCAGGCGGCTGTTGGTCGTGCGATGGAACACATGGGTCATGGGAATGCCAGGTCGTTTCCTAACAAGCAAAGCGGACGGCCGCTGCGGACTGGCTTCAAGGGCGCCCGCTATCCCGGAGATAGCGCCGGACGCCGTCGTGCAGCGGGGCAGTCTCACGGTCGCTCAGCAGCGTCTCGAGGGTCAAGTCGGCCAGCACGGGGTGAAGCGCAGTGACGGTTTGCAGATTGCTCGCGACGGCGGCCGCAATCCGGTAGGCGTCCGCATCGTCCATCCGGTCCGCCGCCACCAGCGTGGCAACGACGCCCACGGTCGCCACATCCTCAGTCAGGGCTGGGTAGTGGCGGGCAGGGACCACAGTGGCGGTCAGGTATGGGTGCTGCGTCAGCAGCCTTTCCACCGGCGCGCCCGACACATCGACGACGGCCACATCGCAGGCCGCAAGCGCCAGCGCCAGCGACGCGCTGGGGCTGGCTGTGGTGAAGGCGACGGCATCGAGACGATCGCTGCAGAGCGCGTCTAGCTGGGTTGCGATCGGCCGCCGTGCCAGGTCGGCCCGATCATCATCGCTCCACTCGAATGCGTCGAGCACGCTCTCTATGAGCGCGAAGCCAGGCGTTCCCGGAACGCCGAGATTGAGCCGTGTTCCGCGCAGGTCGTCCAGGACCGCGGCCTCGGTTTCCGCTCTCGCCAGCACGATCAGAGGCTCGGGATGCAGGGTCAAGAGCGTGCGCAGGCTGGTCAGCCTGGCCTCGCCGTCGAACTGACCGAAGCCGTGATAGGCCGCATGGACGAGGTCCGACGGGGCAAGTCCCAAATCGAGATCGCCATCGGCCGTTCGGATCAGGTTTTCTGCCGCCCCGTTCGTCGCTTCCACGACGACCCGTAAGTTGGGCTCTGCCGTCGCCATCGTCACGGTTCGGGCGATGGCCCCGCCGACCGCATAGTAGGCTCCCGCCACATGGCCGGCGCCCATGATCAGCGGCGCGCGGTCCACCGCGCCGGAGGGGCCGGTCGCCAGGGCGGCGGCGGCAAAGATCGCGGCCAGCCCAACAAGCCGGCGCAGCCGTGCGGTCAGCCGGTCACGCGCCGCCATCGGTTGCCAGCCACGCGCGTTGCCCCTCGATCAACGTCCATTCCACCAGCTCTTGCATGACCTCGCCCAGTGCCTCGTCGAATGCGAAGATCAGGGCATCCATATTGGTGTCGGTCGACCGTTGGATGTCCTCGAAGGTTAGGCCGGCGATGATCTCGCGCGATCGGGTTCTGATCAGCTTGGCGTTGATCCGGACCCGCACGGTCGGCATGCCCTCGCTAAGATACTCCGCCTGGAACTCGCGCAGCTCCGTCTTAAGCCGATAGTCAGCCCTGAGCCCAAGGCTCTGGCGCCCGATGGAGATGATGTTTCCGGAATTCTCGAAGCTCTCGACCAGCAGGGTCTGGACCATTGCCGGTGCGCGATCGGTCCAGGCGACATCGGCGTAATAGTCGAGCGTCGTCGCCGTCTGGCGAAGTGCGATCCGAGGGGAATCGAGGCCGGCTGCTGCCACCGGCACCTCCACCAGCAACTGCCAGTCGACCGTCGGCGCACCGGGGTCGAAGGTGCTCTTCGGCGATAGTGTGTAGAGCTGCGGCGGGTCGCTGCGGAACAGTCCCGTGGCGGCGCATCCGGCGGTCAGGGTTGCCGCACCGGCCGCCAGCATCGTACGGCGGGTGAAATTCGGGATCATTGCCTAGTCCACCTGCACGCCTTGATCGGTGTCGCCCAGCAGGAAGTTGGCGGTGCCCCGCTGCTCGACCTGAAGAATGATACGCGAAAGGTTCTGTGCCAGCAGCCTGAGCTCCGACAGGGTCAGCGTCAGCTCTTCCAGGCCGAGGGTCGTGAAGTCAGTCAAGCCCGGCCGACTCTCGTCGACCAGAGCGGCAAGGCTGTCGGCCGTGGTGGCAAAAGACTGGGTCATCACGCGGATCTGCTGGGCCGTCGCGGCGAATTCCGCCGACAGTCTTTCAGCCTCGACATCCGCCGTCTGCAACAGGCTGTTGGCATTGGCCAGCACGCCGGCGACGTCGTCCTGCACCTCGACAACCAGGCTGTCGACATCGGCCAGAAGCGCGTTGAGGCGGTTCAGCGTCTCGGTGATGCCTTCGCGGTTGTCGGCGATGGCCTCGGCGATCGCCTGCACGCTGACGAGGATCTCGGTTACCGCCTGCTGGTTCTCGACGCTGAGGAACCCCTGGGCCTGCTGCAGCAGGGCCGTAGCTTCCTGCATGAGTTCCGGCAGAGAGGCCAGCACGGCGCCGATCGTCGCCGCCGGCCGAGACGGGATCACCGGAAAGTCTTCGCCCTCCGCGGCCACCAACTGCTCACTACCGTCGCCGGCTCGAATCTGGACATAGACGCCGCCGGTGATGCCGGCCGCCTCCAGCGTTGCGACGCTGCCTTCGACGATGGGCGTGCCGGATACGACGTCGATCAAGAGGCGGATACGCCTGGGGTCTTCAGGGTCGATGCCGATCTCCGAGACCTGTCCGATCGCAATGCCGCTATAGCGCACGGGCGTGCCGACCTGGACGCCGGTGACCGATCCCGTGAAATAGATGACATAGCGGTCGCGGCTGTCCTGGAAGCTGACTGCGGCAAGCCAGATGACGAAGCCGACCAGGCAGGCAGACAGCAGCAGCACAAAGGTACCGACGGCGATGTAGCTGGCCCGTGTTTCCATACTCGCTGCCGCTTCGCTCAGTGTACTGCCGCAAGGGCAGCCCGACCGCGGGGCCCGTGGAAGTATTCACGGATCCACGGGTGAGGATAGTCGAGAAGATTTTCCATGGTGTCCACGACGATCTTCTTGTCGACCAGGACGGCGATGCGGTCGCAGATGGCGCCCAGGCTGTCCAGATCATGAGTGACCATGAAAACGGTCAATTTAAGGCTCTGCTGAAGATCGGCGATCAGGGCGTCGAAGGCCGCCGCGCCGATCGGGTCGAGGCCGGCCGTCGGCTCATCCAGGAACAGCAGGGACGGATCGAGCGCCAGCGCACGGGCAAGGCCGGCCCGTTTGCGCATGCCGCCGGACAGCTGGGCCGGCAGCTTGGTCGCGGCGTCGGGCGGCAAGCCCACCATGGCCACCTTCACCCGCGTTATGTCATCGATCAGCGACTGCGGCAGATCGGTGTGTTCCTTGATCGGCAGCTGGATGTTCTCACAGACGGTCATGGAGCTGAACAGCGCGCCATCCTGAAACAGGACGCCCCATTGGCGCTGAACGTCGCGCAGCTGCCGGTCGGACATCTGCTCGACCTCGCGGTCCAGAACCTTGATGGACCCCGACGCGGGGCGAAGCAGGCCGATGATGGACTTCAACAGAACGGACTTGCCGCTGCCCGAACCGCCAACCACCCCCAGCACCTCGCCGCTGCGGACATCGAGGTCCAACCCGTCATGCAGGACCTGGGGACCGAACCGTGTGACCAGGTTCCGCACACGGATGACGATGTCCGGATCCGTTCGTCCGTCGGTCATGCGCTGACGCTCCCGACCCGCGTTGCGGCCTGACAAGCAGATGTTTTCACGATCGTTAGACCCGAATTGGCATCAAATGCCAATCTTCGAGAACAGAATGGAAAATATGGCGTCGAGGATGATCACCAGAAAGATCGACACCACGACGGACTGCGTCGTCAGCCGCCCAACACTTTCAGCACTGCCCGTGACCTGAAGACCCTCATAGCAGCCGACCATGGCGATGGCGGCAGCGAACACGGGGGCCTTGATCATTCCCGCCCAGAAGTGGTGCACGGCGACGGCGCTCTGCAGTTGCGACAGGAAGCTGGAGAAGGTGATTCCCAGCTCCACCCAACTCATCAACGCGCCGCCCAAAAGGCCGACCACATTGGCATAGAAGGTCAGCAGCGGCAGCGTTATCAGCAGCGCCAGCATGCGCGGCAGCACCAGGATCTCGGCCGGGTCGAGGCCGAGCGTGTACATGGCGTCGACCTCCTGGTTCACCTTCATGGTGCCGATCTGTGCGGTGAACGCCGAGCCCGACCGTCCGGCGACGATGATGGAGGTGATCAGCACGCCCATCTCGCGCAACGTGGAGATGCCGACAAGGTTCACCACGAAGACCTCGGCGCCGAACCGCCGCAGCTGGTCGGCGCCCTGATAGGCCAGCACAAGCCCGATCAGGAACGACAACAGGCCGACGATGGGCATGGCGTTCAGGCCCGTCGCCTCCATGTGGTAGACGACGGAGGTCCAGCGCAGGCGCCGCGGTCGCAGGATGACACCGCCCAGCCGCACGACCAGCAGGCCGAGAAACCCGACCATCGCGACGGCTTCGCGGCCGAAGTTGACGGTGGCCTCGCCGGTGCGCTCGGCGATCTCAACGAGATGACTGGGCGGCGTGACGGTGACCGGCGTGCCCTGCTGGACACGTTCGACCTGATCCAGCAACGGGCGATGGCTGGCCTGCACGCCGCTATAGCTTATGGACAGGTTGCTGGCGGCCAGCCGGTCGTGCAGGCCGCGCAGCAGCCATGCGCCTGCGGTGTCGAGCCGGCCGATCCCGGCAAGGTCGATGGTCACCGTCTTCAGGCCGGGTGCCACCGGCAGATCCCGGATCCTCTGGTCGAGCCCTGGAGCCGTGGCGATCACCCAGTCGCCCGCGGCTTCCAGAGTCAGTTCGCCGCGGACCTGCCGGAGCATGAGACCGGCCTCACCCCAGGCAGGCGCGTCGCTGCTGAGACCGGCCGTCATGGGCGGTGCCGAGATCCATTTGATGGCCACCGCACTCGCCAGACACTGGTGTTCTGCGGAAGAGCGACTACGATGCGTCGCGGCACGCCGCCCCGCACGACCGATGGGAGCTCATGCATGGATCTGAAGCCGCACATCCGCAGCATCCCGGATTTTCCAAAGCCTGGAATACTCTTCTACGACATTTCTACGCTATTGGCCCATCCCGTGGCATGGCGCCACACGGTCCTGCAACTGGCCGAGCGCATCAGGCCCTTCCGGCCCGACCGGCTGGTGGCGATCGAAAGCCGCGGTTTCCTGACGGCCGCCCCGCTGGCCTATGAGCTGCAGTGCGGCTTCCTGATGGTGCGCAAGCACGGGAAGCTGCCGGGCAAGGTGATCCCGCACACCTATGCGCTGGAATACGGCACCGACACGATTGAGATCCAGCACGACGCCGTTCGGCCCGGCCAGTCGGTCGTGGTGCTGGACGACCTGCTGGCGACGGGCGGGACGATGGCGGCGGCGGTGACCCTGCTGCGCGAAGTCGGCGCGGATGTGAAGGCCGCTGCCTGCATCATCGAACTGACCTTTCTGAACGGCCGGGACCGTCTGGACGTGCCGGTGGAGACGCTGGTCACCTACGATTCCTGATTGGAAAGCGCGGCCGAGAGGCGCTGCGCCAGAGTGAGCAGCATGCGGTCGCCGCCGCGCGGCCCGATCAACGAGATCCCGACGGGGCAGCCTTCGGCTGCGGCCAGAGGCAGGGTGATCTGCGGCAGCCGTGTGAGGCCGGAGACGCAAAGCTGGCTGAGCGCGCGGTTGCGGAACGCCACCAGTTCTTCCTGCCCCAGCCCCTTCAGGGGGGCGATGCTGGGAACCGTCGGCAACAGGGCAACCGCGCCGCCGTCCAGCATTGCCGTCAGGTCGGCTGTCACCCGGTCCCGGAACCGGTTCGCGGCCGCAACACGATCGTCGGTGACCTGGCTGGCGAGCGTGAACCGCTCACCGATACCCGGACCGAAGGTCGGGTTCACGGCCTCGATCCATGCACCGTGTGTCTGCCAGATCTCCCACCACTGCAGCGCCTGGAAATGCGGCAGCCATTCCGCTAGGCCCGGCGGGTCGAGCGGCAAGGGGTTGGAGCCCATGCCGAGGGTGTTGATGACCCGATCCGCAGCACGGGCAACGGTGTCCTGCGCGACAGGCAGCAGCAGATCGAAGGCGGCATCCAGCCGATAGACCTTTGTCAGCCCATCGTCCGAGCCGGGGGGCAGCAGACAGTCGCCGACCCGGGCCAGCAGTTCCGCCGACCGCGCAAACCAGCCGACTGTGTCAAAGCTGGGCGCCAGGGGCATGACGCCTTCAAGTGAGACGGCTCCATGGGTCGGGCGCAGGCCGAAGAGCCCGCAATAGCTGGCGGGTGCCCGCACGGATCCTCCGGTGTCGCTGCCGAGCGCGAAATCGGCGGCCAAGCCTGCCACGGCCGAGGCGGATCCGCAGGACGATCCGCCGGGAATGCGATCCGGCGCAGCAGAGTTAAGCGGGGTGCCGTAATGGGCGTTTTCCCCGTTCAGGCTGAACGCCAGTTCGTCCGTGATCGTCTTGCCGACCATGTCGGCGCCGGCGTCAACCAGGCGCTGCACGACCGGCGCCGTCGCGGACGCAGGTGCATGGGTGGCCAGCCAGTCCGGGTTGCCGCAGCCGGTGACATGCCCCTCAATGTCGAAAATGTCCTTCGCTGCGAAGGTCACGCCCCGCAGCGGGCCATCTGCCGCACCTTCCAGCCTGCAGTCCGTATCCGGGCAGAACGCGCCCAAGCTGTCGCTCATGGGGTGTAACTCTCCGATGTAGAGGTTCGCGCGGCTATGCGCACATGGTAAGCCTGGGGCTGAAGCGAGCAATGCCGCAATCGGCAAGCACCGTATGGAGGCGTGATGAGCGAGTTGCAGGACGGCGAAGCGGCGGAGAATGGAGACGGGACGCGGCCCGCCGGGGATGATGGGACCCTTGCCGTAGAGCGTGTCGACGCAGCGATGACCACGCGTGACGGTACGCGCCTGGATGCCGATCTTTGGGTGCCGCAGGCCGAGGGCCCGTATCCCGTGCTGCTTGTGCGTACGCCTTTCGGTCGCCGCAAGGCAGAGACATACGTGTATGCCCACCCGATCTGGTATGCCGAGCAGGGGTACATCGTCGCCGTCCAGGATGTGCGCGGCACAGGGTCGTCGGAGGGCAGCTTCGACCCCTTCGTTCACGAGGCCGACGACGGGGCCGATGCCCTCGCATGGGCCTCCAGGCTCAACGGTGCCAATGGGGCGGTCGGGCTTTATGGCTGCGGCTACGCGGGCGTCACACAGCTGCTTGCGCTGGCCGGGGCCAGTGCGTCCGACCAGCATGAGGACGGCGCGATCCGCGCCGCCGTGCCAACCCTGGCCGGCTGGGACATCGGTCGGGACTGGGCCTTCGACCAGGGCACGTTTCGGTTGGCAGACAATCTCTGCTGGGCACTGCTTCTGGCGGCCGAGCGGGCCGCCGGTGCCGGTGATGCCGCGGGCCTCGCCGCCATCGAAGCGGCCTTGTCATCACTGATGGCGCGCGCGGACGCATCGGCGTTGGCCGAAGCCGCCGGCCTGCCGCTCGTCCAGGATGGGCACTATAGCCGGTGGATCTCCAGGGCCGCGGACCATGCCGATTGGACCCACATGTCGCCGCGTACGGGGCTTGAGGGCCGGGATTGCACGACGCCGATGCTGCATATCGGCGGGTGGTTCGATGGCAAGCTGCGGGGCACCATCGACGCCTTCCGAGAGCTGACGGCACGCGCCGCGGACGGGGCCCGGCAGCACCTGGTGGTCGGCCCGTGGTCCGGTGAACCGTGGGGGCGGGCGTCGGGAACGATCGACATCTCCGGTCTGGCGGGCAGCCCGATCGATCAGGCACAGCTGGCCTGGTTCAATCACTGGCTTAAGGGCGTGGACGAGGGCTTGGACGACGACGATCCGGTCCATCTCTACGACGTTTGTGCGCGGCGGTGGCGCAGCTATGCAGCCCTGCCCGAGCCAGAGGCCGAGCCGTTGTTCCTGGTATCGACGGGACTGGCCGCGAGTTCCGATGAAGACGGAGAGTTGTCGCCGGAACGCCAGGAAGGTGCCAGCATCGACCGGCTGATCCATGATCCGCAGCGTCCGGTTCCCAGCGGCGCCGTACATGGCGGGCCCCATGGTGCCGCGCAGGATCGGGCGCGGATCGATGCGCGAGGGGATGTCGCGACCTACACCACGCCGGCCCTGGAAGAGGCGCTGCTGGTCGTCGGCGAAGTCGACCTTGTCCTCTATGCCCGGTCAGACGCGGACGGGTTCGATATCAGCGCCGTTCTTTCCGTGGTGGAGCGTGACGGCAGTGCGATGCAGTTGGCCAGGGGGCAGCGCCGCGTGACGCCGGACGACCCCCTGCCGCTGTCCCTCGGGTTGGGATATGTGTGCGGGCGCATTGGGGCGGGGCGGCGCCTGCGTCTCAGTCTTTCCGGCGCTGGCCTTCTCGGCGATGTGACAAAGGCGGGCGGCGTAGAAGCAGGCTCGCCGAAGCTCATCGAAATCGGCGCGGGTGGTGACGGTCCATCGCATCTTATGCTGCGAACGATCTGACTGACGCAACCGAGGCTGGCGGCAAATTCGCTACAGCGGCTCGCGCCGCCAGCCCTCGTCTTCGTGCCGCACCCACCGATAACGGAAGTAACCGTCGGAGATGTTGCCGGCGCGGATGTTGTCAACCAGCTGTTCGAGGAACACGGGCAGGCCGAAGGGGCTGCGATAGACATGCCGGTCCAGCGGGCCGGTGCGGCCGTTGATCTGGCCCCGGCTTACTTCGATCCGGATCGGGTGCGCTGTGGCCGTATCCTCAGTCCTGGTCCGGCTGCGAACATAGCGCGAGCCGCCAATTCCATCCCGCTCATAGGCCGCCAGCGTGATGTTCACCCGGATATCCGCATCGGGGAATGCGTCGGCTGCCAGATGGATCGAGTCGACCACCGGGCCCGTGCGCATGGAGTTGAGGCGCGGAACGACGAAAGCGCTGCGGGCCGAAGGCGGTATCGCATTGTAGATGGCGCGCAGCCGCTCGTAGTAGTCGGTGCCGTCGATCTCGTCCGGCAAGTCCGCCAGCAGCGTGTCGAGATCGTAGCTCACCTCCCGCAGCAGCATGCGCCGTCTGTTTTCTGTCGGCGGTGAGTAGGATCGGCCAGCCCGTTCCCATTCGGACACCGCTCCCGTCAGCGCGCCGGCGAAATAGCAGTTGCGCGCCGCCGCCATCCAGAGCAGGTCGACCCCCTGGTTGTGCTGATGGGAGTTCCGGCTGGCAAGGTCGACAATCGCCTGCCGATAGAGGGAGCCCGACTCGGTATGGCGGACGGCCAAGTCCGAGCTCTGCGGTGTTGGATCGTTCGGGCCCACGCGGCAGGAAGACCAGGCGATCCGCTCTGCGATGCGATCGTAAAGCCGTTCGCCGTCAAGCGGCACCGTCAGCACAGCTGTACCGGCCAACACCGCAGCAAAAAGGGGCAGCGCCCGCCGCGCCGGCAACCGGTATTGCTTCTGGGCGCAAACCTGCTCCGACATCCGATCCTGCTCTGCTGCCCCGACTCGTGTCCCGACTGCGATCAGGTTTACCATTTTGTAATCGATTTCGGGAGTCGTGGCCCAACGCGAAACCACCGGCCGAAGTCGGAATCGGGCGACGGGCTACGATCATGGAGGGCCAGTCTCACTATGGGTTCGGCCAAACTTTGTCACCATGGGGGTGCACGTTTATTGCGCCCTCAGAGCGGATTCGATAGGGTTAACGCGTCAATAACCAAGGTGTGGATATGGTGCGTGGAGTCAGGGGGACGCGCGCCATGTCAGTAGACCTTCCACTGCTGATCGGGACGGCAGATCGGCCCCGCGGAACGGACCGGGGCGGCATCAGTGATGATCGGTGGGAGGGCACGAGGAGTCGGAAGGGCGGCTTCGGCCGGCCTTCGAAGATCATTGGGCGGGGGCACATGCGCACAGCAGCGGCTGGCTGGCGGGTATTCCTTGGCAAGGTGTTCAAGGACCGTCAGATACTGATCCGTTCGGAAAACGGCGTTACCTATCTGCATTTTCGAAGACGTCATCAATACCTGCTCGCGGGGCTTGT
>JANQQD010000380.1 GCA_028285185.1 Anaerolineae bacterium
GGCATAGACGGCGAAGAACTCCGGATGCTCGGGATGCCGGGCGCGCAGGTTGTACTGCGCGTCCAGCCCGGCCTGGTCATAGCCGAGATAGACCGTCTCAGGTGAAGGCATTGAAGGTGATGATGGTCTGCGTGTCTTTGATGTGCGGCACCTGCTGGACCACGCCGGTGACGAAATGCCCGACATCCTGGTCGCGCGACAGATAGCATTTCACCAGCAGGTCGTATTGGCCGGAGATGGAATAGACCTCCGACACCTGTTCGATCTTGTCCACGATCTCGGCGGCCACGTCATAGGCCTTGCCGAGTTCGCATTTCACCATGATGAAGATGGCCTGCATCCGCCGGCTCCGTGGGCTCGCATCTCGCACCGAAAAGGTGCGACACCCTAACATTCGTGTGAGCCGAGTACAGCGGCGATCTGGCGTCGTGGCCGCGGGCACACCATCTACCGGTCACGGGGATGACCACCCGACCCGACCACCGAAAACAACAGAGCGATCAGCGCCCTGTGACGGCCGTCATGGCCGTCGCCGGAATGGTTGGGCATGGTACCCCATCCGGATGGTTTGAGAGACTGTACCAATGATAACGACGAACCCGCGCCGCCGCCTGAGCGCGGCGGACCTGCTGCCCTATCAGAAGCGCATCCCGCGCGGGCATGTGCTGGGCGTGCCATGGATCGTGCTGGCGGAGCTGGCGGCGATCATTGCCATCGGCTGCGTGGTCGGCGCTGCGCTTTAACGAGCATTTGCTGGAACCGGAGGTGTAGACTGGCCGCCCACGATCCATCATCGGGTGCGGCCAGAAATGGGGAAAAACACAGATCGCAAAGCCGTGCTGACGGGCGGCTGCCAGTGCGGCGCCATCCGCTATGCCCTCTACGCCCAGCCAGAGGGCACACATCTCTGCCACTGCCGCATGTGCCAGAAGGCCGTGGGCAACGCCTTCGCCGCGCTGGCACCGGTACGCCGCACTGATTTCGCCTGGACCCGCGGCCGCCCGGCGATGTTCCTCAGCTCCACCGTGGCGGAGCGCGGATACTGCGCCGACTGCGGCACGCCGCTCACATTCGGCTATCTCGACAGCGAGTGGATCGACGTCACCATCGGCAGCCTGGACCACCCGGAACTGGCCCCGCCCGCGATCCACTACGGCACAGAGGCCGAGGTGCCCTGGCTGCACCTGTCTGACGGCTGGCCGCGCGCGGCGACCGAAACGAACATCCTGCCCGAACGCAAGTCCCAGCTCCGCTCCTTCCAGCATCCGGATCACGAGACGGCGACGTGGGAGCCGGTGGTGCAAGAGGAGACGGTGCCGGAGGGGTGCGGGTAGGGACTCCTGTCGGAATTCTGGACAGCGCCGCTGCACATTCCCATGTTGCGGACTGGAAACAACCGGCCAACGTCGGAGACCGGCACGATGCATGCTGATATTGCCAGTCGGCGGGCAGCGTTGATCGATATCTGCCGACGCTACGACGTGGCACAGCTTGAGGTGTTCGGGTCGGCGGCACGCGAAGGAGATTTCGACCCAGATCGCAGCGACGCCGATTTCCTAGTGACATTCAAAGCCGATAGCGGCCTGTCGCCGTTGGAACAGTTCTTTGGCCTCGCTGAGTCGCTGCGAGAGCTTCTCGGGCGGCCGGTCGATCTGGTGGAAGCGAAGGCGGTTCGCAATCCATACATTCTCGCTGCGATCAGTCGGTCGCGTGAGCTCGTCTATGCTGCGTGACCCACGAGCCTACCTGTGGGATGTGCAGCAGGCTGCGGAAGCAATCCAACAGTTCACGACTGGACTTGACACAAAGGGCTACGCAGAAGACGCCCTCGTACGCGCAGGGGTGGAACGACAGTTTGAGATTATTGGCGAGGCTCTCAATCGGCTCTCGAATGTCGACCCGGAAATGGCCGACCGGATCCCACATCTTCGGGCGATCGTCGGGTTCAGGAATGTGTTGATCCATGGCTATGCCGTGATCGACCACGATCGAGTCTGGCGCATCAAAGAAACGCAGCTGCCAGATCTCCTCGCCAGCGTCTGCGCGCTTCTGGCCGAACACGGGTCCACGGAAGCCTAACCTCAGAGCATCTTCTGCTGCTGGGAAGCGGGCAGGGCGAGGAGGCTGAGGCGGCCAACTTCACCCTCAAACCCCCAAATATCGCTCCTTCAGCGCCGGCTCGTCGAGGAAATCGCTGTTGGTGCCGAACCAAGCGATGCGGCCCTTTTCGATGATGTAGTGGCGGTCGGCGATGCGGGTCAGCGCGTCGACGTATTTGTCGATCACCAGGATCGACTGGCCGTCAGCCTTTAGCTGCGCCAGGCACCGCCAGATCTCGGCACGGACCATCGGGGCCAGGCCCTCGGTCGCCTCGTCCAGCATCAACAGCTTGGGGTTGGTCATCAGCGCGCGGCCGATCGCCAGCATCTGCTGTTCACCGCCGGAAAGCTGGCCGCCCATCTGGCGGCGGCGCTCGGCTAGGCGAGGGAAGAAGGTGAAGACGCGCTCCAAGGTCCAAGGGGCTGCGCGGCCTGTCGGGTTGGCGGCGGTGGCCACCAGGTTCTCCGCGACGGTCAGGTTGGGGAAGATCTGGCGGCCTTCGGGCACCAGGCCTAAGCCGGCGCGGGCGATGCGGTGGGCGGGCTGGCCCTGGACGGCGTGGCCTTCGATGCGCACCACGCCGTCGCGCGGCCGCACCAGGCCCAGGATCGACTTAAGCGTCGTAGTCTTGCCCATGCCGTTGCGGCCCAGCAGCGTGACCATCTCGCCCGCATGCACCGACAGGAACACGCCGAACAGCGCCTGGCTCTGGCCGTAGAAGCTGTGCAGGTCCTGCACATGCAAGAGCGTCGGCGCCATCAGCCGTACTCTGCCGCAGCATCTTCGCCAAGGTAAGCTTCCCGCACCTCGGCATTGCGGCGGATCTCCGCCGGCGGGCCGCTGGCGATCACGCGGCCGTGCAGCAGTACGGTGATGCGGTCGGCGAGCGCGAACACGGCATCCATGTCGTGCTCCACCAAGAGGATCGGCACCTCGGCCTTCAGGCCCGCCAGCAAGGTCACCATGGCCGCGCTTTCCTCCACACCCATGCCGGCCATGGGCTCGTCCAGCAGCAAGAGCTTCGGTCTCATGGCCAGTGCCATCGCCAGCTCAAGCTGGCGCTTCTGGCCGTGGGCCAGGGCAGCGGCGGGAACATGGCTGCGGTCGGCGAGGCCGACGCGCTCCAGCGCACGCTCAGCCGGTTCCGCCAATGCGGCGTCGCTGCCGGCATCGCGCCAGAACCGAAAGCTGTGGCGTTCTTGGCCTTGCACGGCCAGCGCCACATTGTCGATGGCGCTGAAGCTGGCGAAGACCGACGTGATCTGAAAGCTGCGGGCAAGGCCCAGCCGCGCCCGTGTGGCCGTCGGCAGGGCGGTGATGTCGCGACCGGCGAAGCGGATGGTGCCGCGGTCGGGCTCCAGTTCGCCGTTCAACTGGGCCAAGAGCGTCGTCTTGCCAGCGCCGTTGGGGCCGATCACGGCGTGGACCTGGCCTTCGCTGACGCCAAGGTCGATGGCGTCGTTGGCGACCAGCCCGCCGAAACGCTTGGTCAGGCCCGCGGCCTGCAGCAGCGGCGCGGTCATCGCCGTCTCCGCGGCGGCTTGCCGGGCGTGGGATCGGGGCGCAAGCGGCGCAACAGGCTGCCGCCCAGCGAGCCGTCGACGAGGCCCATCAGGCCGCGGCGGGCGTAGAGCACGATCACGATCAGGATAGGCCCGAGGAAGATCTTCCAATGCTCGCCCAAACCGTCGGCCAAGCCGTTCAGCAGCTCTGGGATGAACTCTTCCATCAACATCAGAGCGCCGGCACCCAGCACGGGGCCGAACAGGGTGCCCACGCCGCCCAGCACGACCATCACAATCAGGTCGCCCGAGCGGTGCCATTCCAGATAGGAGGGGCCGACGAAGCCCGTGGAGTTGACCAACAGTGCGCCCGAAAGCCCGGCCGCTGCGCCCGCGATCACGAAGGCGGCCAGCTTGTAGCGGTAGGCGTGGAAGCCGAGTGCGCGGACCCGTCGCTCATTGTCCTTCGCCGCCCGCAGGACCCGGCCGAAGCGGCTCCGTACCAGGCGGTGGGTGCCGTAGAGGAAGGCCAGCAACACCGCCAGCGCGAGGTAGTAGAATGACAGCCGGTCGTTGAGGTCGATCGGCCAGGGCAGCTCGCTGCGCTGCCACACCGCGATCCCGTCCTGCCCGTTGTAGCGCCTGAGCGAGATCATCAGGTAATAGAGCATCTGGGCGAAGGCCAGCGTGATCATGATGAACGAGATGCCGGTGGTGCGCAGGCAGATGGCGCCTATCGGCAGCGCCACCAGTCCTGCCACCACCATGGCCAGCGGCAGCACCACGAAGCCGCTGACCGTGCCGGGCAGCAGGCCCAGGAACAGCGTGCCGTCGCTGGCATGCACGAAGGCGATGCCGACGACATAGCC
>JANQQD010000034.1 GCA_028285185.1 Anaerolineae bacterium
AGCTTGAAGGGCTTGATGATGGCCATCACAAGTTTCATTGCCTGCCTCTTTTCCGCGTCGCTCCTGTCGTCGCTGCTCACGGTCATGCCCCCGAGCCGCCACAACACGGCCCCGTTCGGCATCGCGAGTTTCAAGATCCATGCCGAATGTGTCGCAGCGCACAATTGCCTGCGATGACAGGGGCTTGCGCGGCAGGTGGTCAAAAAGGAGTCAGGTCAGAGGAACTGCCATGCCTAATTCATAGGCATATCGCCTCGATCGCCCGAATTTTATGCAAATCAGATCGAGGGAGGGTCAACAACCCCTCGGGCCGATTGCCGCCCACCCTGGACATCGGTGGGCCTCAGGCCGATCATCCATCGCAACAAGGGGCGATGGTATTGACGAAACGGAGCAGGTCCTTGGCAATCCAACACACACAGGTGGTGGTGGTCGGCGGTGGTCTGGCCGGGCTGACGCAGGCGGCGGCCTTGGCCGGCGGCGCGGTCGATGTGGTGATCGTGGACCGCGAAAGCCGTGCGGCCCATGCCGATGAGACCTATGACGGCCGCACCACTGCCGTCGCGCTGGGCACCCGCCGCATCCTTGAGGCCGCCGGCGTGTGGGAGCGCGTGGCGGATGAGGCATCACCGATCCTCGACATCCGCATCACCGACGCCGACCGGCCGGTTTTCCTGCATTTCGACCATCAGGAAGTGGGCGACGAGCCGTTCGGCCATATCGTCGACAACCGGCTCTTGCGCGTGCGCCAGTTCGAGCTGTTGGACGAACTGCCGACGGTCCGGCACCTGGCACCGGCGGCCGTGACAGCGCTGGAGCGCGATGCCGGCGGCGTCACGGTCAGGCTCGACAATGGCGATGCCCTGCGGGCGCAGCTGGTGATCGGCGCGGACGGCCGCCATTCCTTCGTGCGGAAGTCCGCCGATATCGGCGTATTCGGCTGGCAGTACAATCAGACGGCGATCGTCACCGCCATGGCGCACGAGATGCCGCATGACGGCGTGGCGCTTGAGCATTTCCGGGCGCACGGCCCCTTCGCGGTGCTGCCGCTGAACGACGCCGAGGACGGCACGCATCGATCCTCCGTCGTATGGTCGGAGCGGCGCGACCTGGTCGGGCGGTACATGGCCCTGTCAGACGAGGCCTTCGGGGCGGAACTCCAGGCGCGGGTCGGTGACTGGCTGGGCCAGGTCCGGCCGCTCGGCCGGCGCTTCGCCTATCCTTTGGGCGTGCAGCTCGCAAAGCGCTATATCGCCGACAGGGTCGCGCTGATCGGTGAGGCCGCCCATGTCATGCATCCCATCGCGGGTCAGGGGCTGAATGTCGGCCTGCGAGACGCGGCCGCCATCGCGGAACTGGCCATCGAGGCCAGCCGTTTGGGCATGGATGTCGGCGAGTGGCCGCTGCTTCAGCGCTTCGAGCGGATGCGGCGTGCCGACAACCTGATGATGATCGCGGCGACCGACGGGCTCTTGCGGCTGTTCTCCAATGCCGTGCCGCCCGTGCGCTGGGCGCGGGAGTTCGGCCTAACCGCCGTTGGGCAACTGCCGCCGCTGAAGAAGTTCTTCATGCGCCACGCTATGGGCACCGGCGGCCTGGTGCCCCGTTTCGGGCGATAGCGGATAGTCGGCAACGGGCCGGTAGATCGCGCCTTCGCCACCCAGCGTGCTCTCGAACAGAACGAAGCGATCCACCGGCACCGGCTGGATGCGCAGCAGGCTGTTGTCGGTCATCCAGCGGATCAGCCGCGGGCCCGGGCGATCGCGGAACCGCGCCAGGGTGATGTGGGGCTTGAACTTGCGGTCGTCAGGGGCGAGGCCGGCGGCAACGACGGCCCGGTCCACCTTGTCGCGCAGGAATTGCAGCGGCGGCGATGGATCGGTGCCGGCCCACAGGGCCCGCGGCCGCTTATCGGGCCCGAAGCACCCCACGCCGGCAATGGAGACCTCAAAAGCCGGCGCGCGGATGCGGCCGAGCGCGGCATCTATGTCGCGGGCCGTGGCATAGTCGACCTCGCCGATGAAGCGCAGCGTCAGGTGCAGGCTCTCCGCCTGAACCCAACGCGCCGCCGGCACGCCGCCTTGCAGCACCGCCAGGCGCTGACGGACGGGGGCCGGAAGATCGACCGCGACGAACAGACGCACCATGAGCGGGTCCCTTCACTCTGCGGCATCGAGGACGTGCCAGATCTGTCGCCGTAGCCCTAAGGGCACGGATTCGGGTTGTCCGCGTGCACCGCGTCGATCTCGGCCAGCACCGTGTCGGACAGAACCAGGTCGGCCGCGGCGATGTCAGTCGCCAGCTGGTCCACCGACGTGGCACCGATGATCGCCGATGTGACGAACGGCCGGCTGGCGACGAAGGCGATCGCCATCTGCGCGGGGTCAAGGCCATGGCGCGCGGCAATATCCACATAGGCGCGCGTGGCCGTGTTGCCACGCGGCCGGTCATAGCGAGATCCGCGCGTATCCAGCGTGCGGCGCGATCGCGGCGGCAGGGCCCCGTCCAGATACTTGCCGGTCAGCGTACCTCCGGCCAGCGGCGAATAGGCCAGCAACCCGCATTGCTCGCGGATCGCGCACTCGCTCAAGCCCACCTCGAAGCTCCGGTTCAAGAGATTGTAGGGGTTCTGGATCGACGCCATGCGCGGCTGCCCGCCCTGCCCGGCCAGCCTCAGGAAGGTCATCATGCCCCACGGCGTTTCGTTCGACAGACCCACATGCCTGATCTTGCCGGACGCAACGAGTTCGTCCAGCACAGCCAGCGTCTCTTCGGCCGGCGTGGCCCGCTCATCCGGATCGTGGACGTAGTCGAGCTTGCCGAAAACGTTGGTCGTCCGGTCGGGCCAGTGCAGCTGGTAGAGGTCGATATAGTCGGTGGCGAGGCGGCTCAGGCTGTCGTCGACGGCCCGACGGATGTTCGCGGCGTCAAGGCGAAGGTTGCCGTCGCGCACATAGCCGAAGGCAGCGCCCGGCCCCAGCACCTTGGTGGCGAGGATCATGCGGTCGCGGCCGCCATTGGCCTTCAGCCAGGATCCGATGATGGATTCTGTGCGCCCGTATGTCTCCGCGCTCGGCGGCACGGCATACATCTCGGCCGTGTCCAGGAAGTTGATCCCGCGGTCCAGGGCATACGCGATCTGTGCGTGCCCTTCTTCTTCCGTGTTGCGGAAGCCCCAGGTCATGGTGCCGAGGCACAGCTTGGTGACCTGAAGCCCGGTGCGACCGAGCGGACGCGTGTCCATGTCGCCTCCTCGGCCTGGAAAGCGGCGGGCGGTAGGACAGGCCGGTTGCCCTATTCTCTGGCCGTTTGTCAAGCCCAGCGGACGATCGCAACCGTTGGAGAACCACCGTTTGGCGGTTCGGGGGAAGCGTTCGCCTCAATCCAAGGGGCGCACACGCCCAGTTCAGAAGTAAGATTCTCTTAATACCCGAACGCACTCCCGACGTCCGGCAATTCAATCAAATCTTACGAGTTCAAGTTAACGGCTGATGAACGACTTGGGCCTACTGGGTTTCGGGAAGTCGAGCAAGGGAATTTTAAGAGTCGATACCGTAACATAGCAGTCACAATGAGTTTGGCCCCGTAGCGAATAGGAGGAGAAACCATGGCCATTCGCACAATCTTGTGGGTCTACACCGTCTTCTGGCTGATCCATCTGGTCGGCGTGGTGGACGCCACCGCTCTGGCGCTCTCGTAACCGGCTGAGGCTACGCATCGGATGAAGACTGCAGATCATCGGCGCGCCGGTTGACCCCTGGGCCATTTGGTCCGACTGTGCATTCAAAAGCAATGCAGTCGCCAAATCGCCGAGGGGCCAGCCGGCCGATCAGCCCGCCGAGAGCCGACGAAACGCGAAGCGGCGTCAATGGGCCTGATGACATGGATGACAGCCAATCCATAGTGGCGCTCGCGCGCGCCTGGGACTTCTCTGCTAGCCGGCACACCGACCAGCGGCGCAAGGGCGCGCGCGGCGAGCCGTATGTCAACCACCTGGCCGAGGTCGCCCACCTCTTGGCCGAAGCGACCGGCGGCCGCGACGCGATCCTCGTGATCGCCGCTGTGCTGCACGATACGGTGGAAGACACCGAGACAACGGCGCAGGAAATTGAAGAGCTGTTCGGTGCCGAGGTGGCCGGTCTGGTCGCCGAGGTAACGGACGACAAGAGCCTGCCCAAAACCACGCGCAAGCGCCTGCAGGTGGAGACGACGCCGCGCAAGTCGACGCGCGCCCGGATGCTGAAGCTGGCCGACAAGACCTCCAACCTCCGCGCTATCGCCCACAGTCCCCCGGCGAATTGGGGCGAGGCACGCCTTCGCGAATACCTGGACTGGGCCGTGGCGGTTGTGGCGGGATGTCGCGGCGTCAGCGATGTGCTGGAACGGCGGTTCGACGAAGCGCACGCTGCGGCCATGGCGACCTTGGCGACGCCCTGCAACGATTAGGGGAAGGGCGGCTGCGGCATCTTGGCAAGATAGGGCGCCGCTAAGCGCCTGGAATGCCCTGATGGTTTCGCATGTCGCCATTTCCGGGCAATTTTCTGAGGGCAGCTCGCGCCCCCGCGATCATACTTTCGCCACTTTCGATCCCTAGCTTCCCTATCATGGTCCCCTGACCAGGACGGCGTGTTCGGGACAGCCCGTGCCGAATGCTCGTTCAGTCCCCAGATGCCTGGGGATTGGCCGGTTCCCCGCCGGCGGATCCCCAACATAGCTTTTGGCCACCGCAATAAGCCCCCTGCGGTGGCCTTTTTTTGTGGCCGCTTGGCCGGCTGTCATTGGATCCTGCGGACTCTTTGACGCAGTTCCCAATCTGGCATCCTCTTGCCCGCGCCTGAGGAATCGGGGCCGCCATCTTGCCAAGGGGGCGCCGTCGACCGTACGGTCGCGACGACCTCAGTTCGTGAAGTGCCGCCATGCGATGTGGCGGCGAAAGAGTCACACCGGCCATGGCGGCTTCGCCATCCACAATCGCCCGCGCCGTCTCCGAGACCGAACCCGAACAACAGACAGCGCCGATTCTGGCAGGCGAGCGGCTTGCCTGTCTGCGCGGCCATCGCCTGATCTTTGCAGAGCTGTCGTTCCGTGTGCGTCCCGGCGAGGTTCTTGTTCTGACGGGGCGAAACGGCAGCGGCAAATCCAGCCTGATCCGGATCATGGCGGGACTGCTGCCGCCCTTCGATGGGCGGTTGCTGCACGACGGTCGGCCCGTGCAGGAAGATCCTGGGGGGCATCGCGCAGGCCTGGCCTATGTCGGCCATCTGGACGGGATCAAGCTGCCGCTCACCGTTGCGGCCAATCTGTCATTTTGGGCCGCGGCGGATAATCACGACGCCGCAGGCATCGGCATACAGGATGCGTTGGCGACCTGGGGGCTTGCCGCGCTGGCGCAGATGCCGGCGCGCTATCTCTCTGCCGGGCAGCGCCGCCGGCTGGCCCTAGCGCGGCTGCTGGTATCGCGTCGGCGCCTCTGGTTGCTGGACGAGCCGACGGTGGCGCTAGACACAGCCTCGGTGGACACTCTCGGACGGCTGGTTCAGCAGCATCGCGCGGAGGGCGGGGCCGCGGTGGTGGCAACGCATGCCGCACTGCCGATCAGCGACTGCACCGAGCTGTCGCTCGACAGCTTTGCCCCGCCGACGGAAGACACGATCGGATGACAACGGCGCTGCGCTCCTGGGTCCGGCTTGTCCGTCGCGATGTCCGGTTGGGGCTGAGCGCGGGCAGCGATGCGGCGGCAGCACTTGTTTTCTTCATCGTCACGACAGCCTTGTTCCCGCTGGGGATTGGGCCCGAGGCCAACCTGCTGGCACGCATTGCGGCAGGCGTTCTCTGGGTCGCAGCGTTGCTGGCCAACCTTCTCTCGATGGAACGGCTGTTCGCGACGGATTACGAAGACGGCACGCTCGATCTCCTGGTGCTGTCGCCTCTGCCACTGGAACTGGTGGCCCTGGCGAAGGTGGCCGCCCACTGGCTTATCACCGGGCTGCCGCTGTTGCTGATCGCGCCGCTGATGGGGGCGCTGCTGGGGCTGCCGGGGCCGGCCTTTGGCACACTCGCGATGGCGTTAGTTCTCGGCACACCGACCCTGAGCCTGTTGGGCGGTATCGGTGCAGCGTTGGTGCTGGGGACCCGGCGCGGCGGCGTTCTGTTGGCGCTCTTGATCCTGCCGCTGTTCGTGCCGGTCTTGATCTTCGCCGTTTCCGCCATCGATGCCGCTGCTGCGGGCCTGACCGTGCGGCCCCATCTGCTGCTGCTGGCCAGCGTGCTGGCCTTGACCGTCACCTGCGGTCCCATCGCCTGCGCCGCCGCATTGCGCCAGGCGGTACGCTAGCGCCAACCCCTTTTGCCGAAGCAAATCGTTCGTTGACCGGCGCTGACGCCGAGCGCTATCGTGTCAATAGACGAAACTAGTTTCGTCAAATGAAACGCTGCCGTAGAAATCGGTACCCATGCTCGGGAGGAGCTGTCATGCGCCGTCTGTTTTCCGGAACCATTGCCGCCGTCGCCCTGTCCACATTCGCGTCCGCGGGTTCCGCGGGTGAGCTTTTATTCAGCGGGGTGGCGACGACATCGGACGACTATCAACTGGCCGTCATCTGGTCGAACATCCTGGCCGAGGCCGGCGGCGAGACCAGCATCACGCCGGTGGAAAACGGCAGCGTTGCAGGAATGCGCGCCGCCGCGCAGGGCGAGGTCGACATCGTCGGCATCGGCGCCCCGCACTACCGCGATGCGCTGGGCAACACGGGCCGCTTCACTGACGACCCGCCGGAGTTCGTCGAAGCCTATGAAGGCATGCAGGCCCTGTTCGCCATCCCCACCGGCATGGCGCAGTACGTGACGCGAGCGGACAGTGAGATCCACACGCTGAGCGACTTCCGCGACCACAGCGTCGGCATCGGCCGGCCCGGCGGCAATGCGGGCCGCGTCTCCGGCATCCTGTTCGGCGTCCACGGGATGGATATGGAGGCCGGCGAGGTGGACGGGCAGCATTTGGAGTACGTGCCGGCGCTGGAACAGCTGGCCGCCGGCACGCTGGATGCCACGCTGGTCTGGGGCGGACTTCCCCATCCGGCCGTGGACAATGCCAGCCGCGGCACGCCGCTTCGCTTCGTGTCACCCGATCCGGCAACGCTCGGCGATTTCCGCGAGGCCATCACCAACGGCGAGTTCTACATCTTCCAAGAGGTACCGGCCGACACAATCGAGGCCGCCTACGAAGGGCGGGTGGAAGCCGAAGGCCCGGCCTATTTCTGGACCTTCCCGTTCCAGATCATGGTCAGCGCCGACATGCCGGAAGACACCGCCTACGAGATCGTCAAAGCACTGTGGGAGAACATCGAGACCGTGCACGGCCAAAGCGCGGCACTCTCGCTGATCTCGCTGGATACGGCGCTGGAGAGCCTATCGGCCGATCTGCATCCGGGTGCGGAGCGGTACTACCGCGAAGTCGGAGCGCTCTGACGCACGGCACGCCTCAATAGCTTCGAAGGACGGGCGCACGCCATGCAGCGCCTGATCGAACCGGTATTGGGCGGTGCGACGGCCGGGCAGCCTTCGCACCGCCTGATGCAGCTTGCCGGCCTGTTCGCCTGCGTCGGGATCGCAGTATTCATCCTCTATACCCAGGCATTCGGGCGTTTCCCGCCGCAGGTGCAGTACGGTGTCGTGCTGACCCTCGCGATCGCGGCGATCTTCCTGTTGAAGCCCGGCCCGCTGGCACAGCGGGGACAGCGGACGATCGCCGACATGGCGCTGAGCCTGGTGCTGATCGGCATGGCGCTCTATGCCGGCGGCTACCTCTTGGCACACTACGAAGAAATCGCGGCGCTGCGGGAGGGGCTGCCCAACCGGGCCGACCTCTGGTGCTACGCCATCGGCACCATTGCCGTGCTCTTCGCGGCGCACCGGGCAGAAGGCTGGCTGTTGATGTCGGTCGTGGCCTTCGCGATCGTCTATCTTCTGTTCGGGCAGTACTTTCCGGGCGTGCTGGAACACCGGCCGTTCCGCCTCGCCAAGGTGCTGGAGATCTCGTACAGCTATCAGGGCATCTTCGGCGTCGCCCTCGGGGCCGTCGTGGATGTCGTCTACATCTTCGTCATTCTCGGCGTTGCGCTTCGGGTTACAGGGGCCGGTGAGTTCTTCAACGACCTGGCCCTGATGCTCACCCGCGGGCGCCGCTCTGGCCCCGCGCAATGTGCCATCGTCGGCTCGGCCCTGTTCGGCTCCATCAACGGCTCTGCCCCGGCCAACGTCTCGGCCACCGGCGTGCTAACGATCCCGCTGATGAAGCGGGCCGGCTATGCCCCGCGCTTCGCCGGCGGGGTCGAGGCGACGGCATCCTGCGTGGGCCAGATCATGCCGCCGGTGATGGGCGTCGGCGCCTTCATCATGTCGGACATCACGGGTGTGCCCTACGTGACCATCATGTTGGTGGCGTTGGCACCGGCTCTGTTGTTCATAGCCTCGCTGATGGTGGCGGCCGCACTGGAAGCCGGCCGGCTGGACCTGACGGCGCTGGAGCAGGAGCGTGTGGCCTGGACCGGTCAGCGTCGGGCACGCGCGTTCATTCTGCTGGCCGGGTTCGGCACGTTGCTGGCGCTCTTGTTCTCCGGCTATCCCGCCACCTATTGCGGGCTAATCGCCGTCGGCGTGGTGCTGGGTCTCGCGGTGCTTATCCCGCAGACCCGGCCGACCTGGCGCCAGCTCTGGGTCTTCCTGGTCGACAGTGGGCGCGACGGTCTGTCGGTCGCTCTGGCCTGTGCGGCCATCGGCATCGTCATCGGGGCTGTCACGACCACCGGCCTGGGCGTCAAGCTGAACCAGATGATCGTGGCGCTGGGCAGCGCGCATCTGCTCTATGCGCTCGTCCTCGCCGCTCTGTGTTCGATCCTTCTGGGCATGGGCCTGCCCACGGCTGCATCCTACCTCATGGTCATCTTCGTGGCGGGTCCGGCGATCATGGATCTGGGCGTGCCGCAACTGCAGGCGCATCTGTTCGTGTTCTACTATGCCGTTCTGTCTGCAATCACGCCGCCGGTGGCGCTCGCCGTGTTTGCCGCGGCCGCAATCGCCGCTGAGAAGCCCGTGCCCATTGCCATCAACGCGCTCAGGCTCTGCTTCGTCGGCCTGATCCTGCCCATCGCCTGGATCTATCACCCGGAGCTGCTGCTGGGCGTGCTGTCGCTGGGCGAATTGCCGGCAGCCCTCGCCTTCCTGGCGACCATGATCGTCGCCATCGTTGCCATATCCGCCGCCCATATCGGCTTTTTCGGCGGGCGCATCGGCCTGCCGGAGCGGGCCGCCCTGGCTGCCGCGGCCGTGGCGATCGTCTATCCGGACCCCATCAGCAATGTGGCCGGAACTGTGGCGGCCCTGGCTCTGCTGGGGCTGCGGTATTGGAGAAGCACACGTGTCGCATCTGCTTGACGGCGTCCGGGTTCTCGATCTCACAAATGTCCTGGCCGGCCCCTTCTGCGGCTACCAGCTGGCGCAGCTAGGTGCGGAAGTAATCAAGATCGAAATGCCGAAGTCAGGCGATCTCGCCCGTCAATTGGGCGCCGATCCTGAACTCAATCGACGCCTCATGGGGGCATCGTTTCTTGCGCAGAATGCCGGCAAGAAATCCATAACACTCAATTTGAAAATTGAAAAAGGGAAGGAACTCTTTCGCAGACTGGTCGCAATGGCAGATGTTGTTGTGGAAAATTTCCGTCCGGGGGTGATGGAGCGGCTGGATTTGGGGTATATTTCGTTGAAGAATGTAAGACCCGAAATTATCTACTGCGCAATCTCAGGGTTTGGCCAGACCGGGCCGTTGAGGGACAATCCAGCCTATGATCAGATCATCCAGGGACTATCCGGCGTGATGAGCGTAACCGGCGGTCCTGAGACGGCGCCCTTGCGCGTCGGCTATCCGGTCTGCGACACGATCGGCGGCATGACGGCCGCCTTTGCCATAGCTGCGGCGCTTTATCGCCGCTCGGTGACCGGCGAGGGCGAGTTTATCGACGTCTCCATGCTTGAGGCGACGCTGGGCACCATGGGTTGGGCCGTGTCCAACCATCTGATTGCGGACGTGGATCCCGAGCCCATGGGTAACGAGAACATGACGGCAAGCCCGTCCGGCGCGTTCCGGACGGGCGACGGTCTGCTGAATATCGCCGCCAACAAGCAAGAGCAGTTTGAGACGCTATGTCATCTGCTCGGTTGCGACGAATTGATCATTGATCCACACTTCGCCGAGCGTGAAGCGCGCAAGCGCCATCGCTATGAACTGAAAGAAAAGCTGGAGCAGGCGCTGGCGAAAGCATCGGCGGAGCATTGGGAAACGGTTCTGAACCGGGCGGGCGTCCCCGCCGGGCGTGTCTTGTCGGTTCCACAGGCACTGGCCACGCCACAGGTTGCGGGCCGGGGTTTCGTGCACCATCTCCCCAATGCGCCGGGTGTCAATCGGGATATCGCGGTGGTTCGCTCGGGCATGAAGCTTGGCCAGGGCGATCCCGAACCTGCCTTTCCGCCGCCGACGTTGGGGCAGCACACGGACGAGGTTCTGGCGCAGCTCGGCATCACGGCAGAAGAACGGCAACAGCTGCGCGAGGACGGCGTAATATGACGCTCTTTTCACCACCCCAGAATATCGCGACCGAGGTCTACACCAGCCTGCCCGAACGCTACAGGCGGGACCGGCGGTCGGACTGGGCGGATGCCAACAAGGGCGGCGCCGTCATCGGCAGTTTCCTTGAGGGGCCGTCTTTCGATCGCGACGGCAATCTCTATGTGGTCGACATCCCTTTTGGCCGTGTCTTCCGCGTCGACCCGGACCGCAACTGGACGGTGGTGACGGAATACGAGGGCTGGCCCAACGGCCTTAAGGTCCGCCGCGACGGGCGCGTGTTCGTCACCGAC
The DNA here is from genome assembly GCA_028285185.1 of Anaerolineae bacterium. Taxonomy (GTDB): domain Bacteria; phylum Pseudomonadota; class Alphaproteobacteria; order DSM-16000; family Inquilinaceae; genus JACKIG01. The sequence continues at coordinate 10,912 of JANQQD010000034.1, forward strand.
TATCGCCTGGGCGTTCTGGAGCTGAACCCCGCCAACGGGCGCATCAAACCGCTGATCGGCCATGTCCGCAGCGAAGGCTTCAAGGGCGTCAACGACCTGGTGTTCGCGCGCAACGGCGACCTTTATTTTACCGACCAGGGCCAGACCGGACTGCAGGACCCCACGGGCCGCGTCTATCGCTGGACCACGGATGGCCGCCTGGACTGCCTGATCGACACCTGCCCAAGCCCCAACGGCATCGTGCTGAATGGGGACGAAACGCATCTCTATGTGGCGATGACGCGGACCTGCCAGGTCTGGCGCATGCCGCTGACGCGCGACACGCGGGTGTCCAAGGCCCAGGTGTTCGTCCAGCTTACCGGCGGCATCAGCGGGCCCGACGGGCTGGCCATGGATAGCCAGGACAACCTGCTGGTCTGCGACCCGGGCCATGGCAGCGTGTGGGTGTTCGATGCCCTGGGCGAGCCGCTTTACCGCGTGCGAAGCAGTGCCGGACTGACCACGACCAATCTGGCCTTCGGCGGCCCCGACATGCGCGACCTGTTCATTACCGAGTCCGAGACAGGGCAGATCCTGAAGGCGCGCATGCCGGTACCCGGCCGCGCCATGGTCTCGCACGACTGACGCTTCCAGGGTCGCCGACCATGGGCCAAGGTGGTGTAGAGGCGGTCGAACGCGCCCTGAAGATCCTGGATGCCTTCACCAGCGAGCGGGAAGATCTGGCGCTGCATGAGCTTGCGTCGATCACCGGCCTGCATAAGACCACGATCCTGCGCATCGCCGCGTCGCTGGAACGCTATGGCTATCTGAAGCGGACCGGCAGCGGCATCTTCCGCCTCGGCTCATCGTTGTGGCGGCTGGGCGGCGTCTATCGGCGCAATTTCAATGTCGGCGACGCGGTTCGGCCGGTGTTGGACGAGATCGTCGAAGCCTCGCAGGAAAGCGCGTCCTATTACGTGCGGGAAGGCGATGTGCGCGTCTGCCTCTATCGCCGCAACTCGCCCCTGCCGATCCGCCACCACATCGACGAAGGCGAGCATCTGCCGCTGGATCGTGGCTCCGGCGGCCATGTGCTGCGGGCCTTCGCCGGCGAAGCGGGCGCGGCCTACGAAGACATCCGACGCACTGGCCGCTGCATCTCCATCGGCGAGCGCGACCCCGACGTGTCGGGCGTGGCCGTGCCGGTGTTCGACGGCGATGCGGTCTGCTGCGGCGTGATCGTGGTCTCGGGCCTGAAATCGCGGTTCACGCACGACGTCATGCTGCGGTTCCTGCCGACGGCCGTGGCGGCCTGCCGGCAGTTGACGGCCGATCTCGGAGGGCAATGGCCAGCCGATCTGCGGCCTGACTGTGTGGAGGAAAGCCGGTGACGGCCGAACGCAACGCCTCGGAAGACTGGTGGCGCACCGAGATCATCGAGATGCATCCGGGCGTGATCCGTCTGCGCGGCTATCCGATCGAACAGCTGATCGGCACCGTCAGCTTCCCGGCGATGATCTGGCTGATGCTGCGCGGCGAACTGCCGAGCGAGCGCCAGGCCGAGCTGTTGGGCATTGCCCTGGCGGCGGCCGTGGACCATGGGCCCCAGGCACCTTCGATCGGCATCGCACGCATGGCGATCACCTGCGGTGTCGGCATCAACAACGCCATGGCCTCTGCCGTGAACACGCTGGGCGACGTGCATGGCGGGGCGGGCGAGCAGGCGGTGGCGTTCTATACCGCCATTGCCGACCGGCAGGATCAGGGTGCAACGCTCGACGAGGCCGTGGCCGACGCGCTGGACGGTTTCTTCGCCTCGGGCCGCAAATTCGTACCCGGCTTCGGCCACCGCTTCCACCCAATCGACCCACGTGCGCCGCGGTTGTTGGCCCTGGTGGACGAATTTGCGGGCGACGATACCGTCAGCGGCCGCTTCGCCGCCATCGGCCGGACTGTGGAACGGGTGCTGGAGGCGCGCAAGGGCCGCCGTATCCCGATGAACATCGACGGTGCCACGGGTGTGATCTATGCAGAGCTGGGGTTCCCGCCGCCGCTCTGCCGCGGGCTGTTCGTCCTCTCTCGCTCCGTCGGCATTCTGGCCCATGCCTGGGAGCAGTCGCAGCAGGGCGGCCGCAACAAGGGCCCGATCCCACGCGAATACCTGTGGACCTATGACGGCACGCCGCTGCGCGATGTCCCGACGGGTGACCCGGCCGCTTGACCATCTATTGACGCCTGGGGGAGGAAACGGAGCGTGGAGATCCGCCGCCTGTCGCTGCTGGACGGTGCGCGCGACGCCCGCGGCCTCGCCATCGTGATCGACGTTTTCCGTGCGTTCTCGGTCGAGCCGATCCTGATCTCGCTGGGTGTCAGCCGCATCCTCTTGGAAGAAGACGTGGAGGCCTGCTTGGCCTGGCGCGATCGCGCCGTGTTGGTGGGGGAGGTCGACGGCCTGCCCATCGACGGCTTCGACCTGACGAATTCGCCTTACCTGGCGCTGCGGCGAGGCCGGGATGCCTTCGCGGGTAGAACCGTCGTCCACCGCACCAGTGCCGGCGTCCGCGGCGCGCTTGCAGCCCACGGCACAGCCGACCAGGTCTTGCTTGCGTCGTTCATGACCGCCAGCGCCACCGCCCGCCATGTGCTGCAGCAAGCCCCCGACTGCGTCAGCCTGATCGCCATGGGCAACCGCGCGACCGAGGCGGCCCCGGAAGACGACCGCTGCGCCGACTATCTGGAAAGCCTGCTGACCG
>JANQQD010000104.1 GCA_028285185.1 Anaerolineae bacterium
GGGCGCGGCACTCACCACCTATCTCTCGCTTGCCGGACGGTATTGCGTGCTGATGCCCAACACGCCGCGCGGCGGCGGCATCTCGCGCAAGATCAGCAATCCCAAAGAGCGCAAGCGCATGAAGGCCATCCTCGATGCGCTCGACGTGCCCGAGGGCATGGCGGTGATTCTGCGCACCGCGGGGCTGGAGCGTACCAAGGCGGAGATCAAGCGCGATCTGGACTATCTGCTGCGCCTCTGGGATTCGATCCGCGAACTGACCCTGAAGTCGACCGCGCCCACGCTGATCCATGAAGAAGCCAACCTGATCAAGCGGGCCGAGCGGGACCTCTATTCCAAGGACATCGCAGAGATCCTGGTCTCCGGCGAAGAAAGCTACCGCACCGCCAAGGATTTCATGCGGATGCTGATGCCGAGCCACGCGAAGAAGGTGAAGCTGTACAAGGACGAGACGATCCCGCTGTTCCATCGCTATCAGGTGGAAGGCCAGATCGACGCCATGCACAGCCCCACGGTGCAGCTGAAGTCCGGCGGCTATCTGGTGATCAACCCGACGGAGGCGCTGGTCGCCATTGACGTCAACTCCGGCAGGTCGACCCGCGAACGCAATATCGAAGAGACAGCGTACCGCACCAATCTGGAGGCGGCGGAGGAGATCGCGCGCCAGCTGCGCCTGCGCGACCTCGCCGGCCTGATCGTGATCGACTTCATCGACATGGAGGAAGACCGCCATAACGCGGGCGTCGAGCGCCGCCTGAAAGAGGCGATGAAGACTGACCGTGCACGCATCCAGGTGGGCCGCATCAGCCCCTTCGGCCTGCTGGAGATGTCGCGCCAGCGGCTGCGCCCCAGCCTAGCGGAGACCCATTTCGATACCTGCGACCGATGCGGCGGCACCGGCCATGTGCGGTCTGTGGGGTCTTCGGCCCTGAGGCTGTTGCGGGCGATCGAAGAAGAAGGCCTGCGACGCCGCGCGGCGGAGCTGACCTTGCGCGTTCCCACCGATGTGGCGCTCTACGTGCTGAACCAGAAGCGCGATGCCCTGGCAGATATCGAGGCGCGGTATGATGTCCGCGTGCTGCTTGAGCGCGACGACAATCTGGTGCGCCCGGATTTCCATCTTGAGCGCCGCACACCACGCTCGACGGACGCCGGCGAAGCCGCCCCTGGCATCGACTTCGCCAAGCTGATGGCGGAAGCCGACGAGGCGCTGGCCTCGGAAGCGGCGGAGGAGGCAGCGGCCGACGACGCCTTGGCCAAGGGCAAAGCACCGAAGCGATCACGGCGGACGCGCCGGCGCGAACAGACCGAGGCGGCAGCCGTCGAAGAAGCGGTCGAGGCGGAGGCGCCCGAGACGGCTGAGGCTGCCGAAGACGCGGGCGACGACGACAAGCCCAAGAAGAGGCGCCGCCGCGGCAAACGCGGCGGACGGCGGCGCAGCGACCAACGGGTCGATGCTGCCGGCGAGGAGATGGCCGACGGCGCGGACAGCGAGGGCGACGGCGAGCCCGTAGAGGACGGCGGCGAGGAACCGACCGAGGACCCGCCCGAGGCGGCATCGCCCGAGGCCGCGGACGGCAGCGGCGAACCGGTGTCCCATGCCGCAGCCGATGGCGGTCAGCCGGCGGTAGCGGAAGCCGCCAAGGCAGATCGGCCCACGCCTGTGCGGCGGCGCTCACGCAGCCGGCGCGTGGAAAAGGAGGCGGAAACACCAGCGGCCGAGGCAACGCCTGCCGAACCCGCTGCCGCGGAGGAACCGGCAGCCGACCTGCCGATTGCCGTGGAAACGCCGGTCACCGAGACCGGTCAGCCCAGTGCGGAACAGGTGGAAACGCCCGACGAAGCACCGGAGCCACCCCCGCAGGCTCCCGCCTACTCCTCCGATGCCGCGCCGGCAGATGAGGACACGAACGGTTCGGCGACCGGTGAGCCCCACCAATTGGTGAATGTCCCTCCGGAGAAGCCAAAACGGGGATGGTGGCAGCGACTGCTCGACTGACCGCCCGGCGGGACAGCGGCCCATGGTCAGCTTTGTCGAAGCGCTGGTACACCAGCCCCTGATCGCGATTCTGCGCGGGGTGACGCCTGAAGCGGCGATCCCCGTCGCGGAAACGCTGGTCGAAGCCGGTTTCCGGATCATCGAAGTTCCGTTGAACTCGCCAGCGCCCCTGGACAGCATCACCAACCTGACGCGCAGGTTTGGCGATGAGGCCGTGATCGGCGCGGGTACGGTGCTGTCGTCTGGTGCCGTCGACGAAGTGGCGGAAGCAGGCGGGCGGCTGATCGTCAGTCCGAATTTCGATCCGACCGTCGTCGCACAGGCCAAACGGCGCGGGCTCGCCGTGGTGCCCGGCGTGGCGACACCCAGCGAGGGGTTCGCAGCACTGGGCGCCGGGGCGAGCGCACTGAAGCTGTTCCCCGCAGAAGCCATGCCGCCCAAGATCGTGAAGGCTTGGCGCGCCGTCTTCCCAGCCGAGGTCGCATTGGTCCCGACCGGCGGGGTGACACCGGACAATCTCGCCGGTTACTGGTCGGCCGGTGCCCGCGGGTTCGGCCTCGGCTCGGCCCTGTTCAGTCCGACGCTCCCGCTGCCGGAGATCCGGCAGCGGGCGGATCGGTTCGTCGAGGCGATGGCGGCCCTGGCGCCGCAACGACGCTAGGCGGGCAACATGACCGGAGAAGGGGTCGCGGGCAGCCGCATGCTCGCGCTGCTGCCGCTCGTGGCCGGTCTCGCCGCCGTCTCGCACTCCGCCATATTCGTTCGCCTTGCAGACGCGCATCCGGTCGTGATCGCGTTCGGCCGGCTTGCCATTGCCGCTGCGATCCTAGTTCCCCTCGCCTTCGCGCTGGAGCGCCAGTCATGGCGCGGGCAGCCGCCTGGCGTCGCCATGCGCGGCGGACTTGCCGGCGTCTTCTTGGCATTGCACTTCTCCGCGTGGATCGCATCGCTCGACCACACCTCGATCGCCAACAGCGTCGTGCTGGTCAGCCTGACGCCCGTCTGGATCGCATTGGCCACCGCCGTCCTGCACCGGCGTATGCCAACACGGCCCGTGCTGATCAGCGTCGGGCTGGCGGTGACTGGCAGCATCGTCATCGGCTTAGGCAGCGGACAATCGGCTGAGGGCTCGCTGCTGGGTGACGGCCTGGCGCTGGCCGGTGGCCTATGCATGGCCGCCTATCTGATGCTTGGCCAGGGGGTGCAGCGGCATCTGCCCTTCGTCAGCTATGTGGCAGGCTGCTATGCCGTTGCGGCCATCGTGCTGGGGATAACAGTGGCCGTGCTCGGCCTGCCCGTCGGCGGGCTGAGCCTGCAGACCTACGCGGCGATCGCCGCCTTGGGGCTGGTCTGCCAGGTGATCGGCCATTCCAGCTTCAACTGGGGCCTGCGGCGCTTCTCCACCGGATTCATCGCTGTCTTCCTCTTGGGCGAACCCCTGCTCGGCGCGGCGTTGGGGATCGTGTACTTCGCCGAGGTGCCGGGCACCGCCACGGTGATCGGCGGCCTGGTGATCCTCGCCGGCCTCTATACCGGCGCGGTGGCGGAACTGCGCCGATAGAAAGTCCCGCCGGATGATCACGATCGGCAGGTTCGGTCTTTCGCTCGCGCGGATCAGCGCATAACTAAGTGGTTAAAACCGGGAACCGGATTGGGGAGCCACCGACGATGGATCTGGCGATTTCGCCACAAGACTGCCTGCCACGCGACGCCGCCTCGGCGACACTGATCGGCCGGGCTTGGGTTCCGGGCGAAGTCGGCGGGCCCTCGGTCGTGCTGGTCGACGGCGACCGGTTGATCGATATCACCGCCGGCATCCCCACCCTCGCCCACCTGCTTCAGGCCGAGGCGCCTCTGCGCCTGATCGAAGCGGTGCGGCCGGGGCGGCCGATCGGCACCCTGGCAGAGGTACTCGAGAACACGCCGCCCGAGCGGCGCGACCCAGGGCGGCCCTGGTTGCTGGCACCGGCAGACCTGCAGGCGCTGAAAGCCTGCGGCGTTACCTTCGTGAAGAGCATGCTGGAGCGCGTGATCGAAGAACGGGCCAAGGGCGATCCGGCACAGGCCGCAGCGTTGCGGCAGAGCCTGACGACGGCGGTCGGACAGGACCTCTCAGCCGTCGTACCCGCGAGCGCGGAGGCTGAGCGGCTAAAGGCCGTGCTGATCGAGCGCGGACTCTGGTCCCAGTACCTGGAAGTGGGGATCGGACCCTATGCGGAGGTGTTCACCAAGTCCCAACCCATGTCGGCGGTCGGCACGCTGGCGGAGGTCGGCATTCATCCCGAGAGCACCTGGAACAACCCTGAGCCGGAGGTGGTGCTGGCGATCTCCGCCAAGGGCGCGATCATCGGCGCGTGCCTTGGCAACGACGTCAATCTGCGTGATTTCGAGGGGCGAAGCGCCCTGCTGCTGGGCCGCGCCAAAGACAACAACGCATCCTGTGCCGTCGGCCCATTCCTGCGTCTTCTGGACGATCGGTTCACGCTGGACGACCTGCGCGCCACCGATGTCGGGATGACCATCAGCGGCGACGACGGCTTCGTGCTAGAGGAAACCAGCGCGCTGTCCGAGATCAGCCGCGACGTCGAGCAGCTTGCCCGCCAGACCATCAGCGCCAACCACCAGTACCCCGACGGCCTGCTGCTGTTCACCGGAACCATGTTCGCGCCGGTGCAGGACCGCGACACGCCCGGCCACGGCTTCACCCACAAGCCGGGCGACCTGGTCAGTGTCGCTGCCGATCGCCTGGGCACGCTGGTCAATCGCGTCGGCCGCAGCGACCGCGTCGCCCCATGGACCTTCGGGGCAAGCCATCTGATGCACAATCTGGCGGCGCGCGGCCTGCTGGCCGGCGTGGCGCCCGCCCAGTCTTAGAATCCCCGTGACGAGGAGCGAACGGACCCATGGATCTGCATAGCAACTACATCGACGGCACCTGGGTGGAGGGCGCCGAGGCTGCCCCCAACATCAACCCGTCCAACACCGACGATGTCGTCGGCCACTACGCCCGCGCCGATGCTGCGCAGGCAGAGGCCGCGATCGCTGCGGCAGTGCGCGCCGCGCCGGCCTGGGGCTTGAGCACGCCGCAACAGCGTTTCGATGTGCTGGATGCCGCCGGCACAGAGATCCTGGCGCGGAAGGAGGAGCTGGGCACCCTGCTGTCGCGTGAGGAAGGCAAGACCAAGGCCGAAGGCATCGGCGAGGCCCAGCGCGCCGGCGCCATCTTCAAGTTCTTCGCCGGCGAGGCGCTGCGGCTGGGGGGCGAGCGCGTGCCGTCCGTGCGGCCCGGCATCACGGTGGAGATGACGCGCGAACCGGTGGGCGTGGTCGGCATCATCACGCCGTGGAACTTCCCCATCGCCATCCCGGCCTGGAAGATTGCGCCGGCCCTGGCTTACGGCAACGCGGTGGTGATGAAGCCGGCTGATCTGGTGCCGGCCAGTTCCTGGGCGATCGCCGAGGTGCTGTCGCGCGCGGGCCTGCCGGCCGGCGTGTTCAACCTGGCGATGGGCCGCGGCTCCGTCGTCGGCGAGGCGATGCTCGCCTCCCCCAACGTCGCGGCCATCAGCTTCACCGGGTCGGTCGAGACCGGCCATAAGGTGGCCCAGCGGGCCGCTCAGCGCATGGCCAAGGTGCAACTTGAGATGGGCGGCAAGAACCCGCTGGTGGTGCTGGACGACGCCGATCTCGACACCGCCGTCGGCGCCGCCATCAACGGTGCCTTCTTCTCCACCGGCCAGCGCTGCACCGCCTCCAGCCGCCTGGTGGTGACCAAGGGCATCCACGACCGCTTCGTTGACGCGATGGTCGCCAAGATCAAGGATCTGAAGGTCGATGACGCGCTGAAAGACGGGACCCATATCGGTCCGGTCGTCGATCAGAGCCAGCTGGACCAGGATCTGCGCTACATCGCCATCGGCCGCGACGAAGGCGCCACTCTGGCGGTGGGTGGCGAATTGCTGAACCGCGAGACGCCGGGCTTCTATCTCTCACCGGCGTTGTTCGTCGACACGCACAACGACATGCGCATCAACCGCGAGGAGATCTTCGGCCCGGTCGCCAGCGTCATCAAGGCGGACGACTACGACCAGGCGCTGGCCATCGCCAACGACACGCAGTTCGGCCTGTGTGCCGGTGTTTGCACGACGTCGCTGAAGCACGCGACGCATTTCCAGCGGCACGCCCAGGTGGGAATGACCATGGTCAACCTGCCGACCGCCGGCGTGGACTATCATGTGCCGTTCGGCGGCCGGAAGGGATCGAGCTTCGGCCCGCGCGAACAGGGCCGTTACGCCGTGGAGTTCTACACGACGGTCAAGACGTCCTATGTGAACCCTTGAACCCCCGGCGGGGCTGCGGTCGCCGCCGGGTGCATGGCCGGGAAAGGGACATGCCATGGCGGCGATCGTGCACTGCGACAGCTTCGAGGTCGCGCTGGAGACGGGGCCGGATGTGCG